>JAHIVV010000069.1 GCA_018816525.1 Elusimicrobiota bacterium | reverse complement strand
ATGTCCAAGATGTCTTTGGAGTGATGCCTAAAAAATCTATGGCTGTTTTTAGAATCAGCAAAAACAAAAAACTATACAGGCAGAGAAATCACAAAAAAAGTGAAGTATGTGGCTAAATTCAAAATAGATAACCTTTTCTGGTCGAAAAAAGATATCGAAAAATACGGTCTTCAAATAATTTCATTGGGGTAAGTTTTTTTGAGGATAAAATTGTCTTTATGATAAAATCGACTTATGAAAATTGAAGAGGTTTTGAAATTGAGGATTATTGACGCTCATACACATTTGTCCTTATACGAAAATGATGCCACTTCCCTTGAGGACACGCTAAAGTTACTGCTTGCGGATATGAATAAGAATAGTGTTGGGTATGCCATCGTTATTCCTGACAACATTGAGAATGACCCTCGTATTGCCGACCTTAATAAAGCGAGAAATCTTATTGCTGGAAACGATAGACTTTTCTTGCTTGGCAGTCCCCAAATATTACAAAGAGGGAGCAGCGAACTAAATAAATACGAAAAGCTTATTAAAAACAAGGTCGTAAAAGGTATAAAGTTTTTTCCGGGACATGATGACTACTACCCCATTGATGAAAGATGTAACCCTTATTATGAAATATGCCAAAGTTTAAATGTTCCTGTTATCTTCCACACAGGTATTAATACAAAACACTCTGAAGTAGCTCGTTTTAACGACCCTAAACATATAGTAAAAGTTGCAAAACGATACCCAAAACTAAAAGTGATTATCACACATTATTTTTGGCCAAAAATGAAATACTGTTACGAAATAACAAAGAATATTCCCAATATATATTTTGAAACAGCGGGTATGGGGGATTCTGAAGTTATCACTGCTTCTGGGGGTGTGGGTGTTGTAAAAGAAATCCTGTCAAAAACTATTACCGATAGAGAGGATCAAGTTTTATTTGGAACTGATTGGCCTATGTGTAAAATAGAAGACCATATAAATCTAATTAAATCTCTAAACTTAGCGGAAAAGGTGGAAGCTAAAATATTTGCTGGAAACGCAAACAGAGTTTATCGTCTAGGAATACTCTAACTATTACAAAACCGATTTCAATCTATCCCGAACTTTATTTAACAATTCAGCTGATGTGTAGAAACTGTGGACTCTTTACGAAAAAATTCGGACTGAGTTTCAAAGGTAGCGCTGCGAGTGCCCCCACCCACTCGCAGCGCCATCTTCACGCTCGGCCTTCGGCCTCGCTTATGTTTCGCGCGCGCGATTTTTCTTTTTGCTTAAAAAGCAAAAAGATTTTTACTTCGTAAATTTCAAGGTAGAAATCATTAGATCGAAAATTCCTTCAAACCCTTTATTGCTATTCTGCCAATACCCCAATATATCAAGAATTTTACCGTTACCGAGATCTATATAAACATGCTTGTGTGTACAATCACACCATCCCCCAGTAAAACCTGCAGGTGGTGTAGATTTATAAACTTTCACTTTTATTAGTGCTCGGCGACCGTCAACCTGGGTATATGATGATTCTTGCTTTGTAAACCAAGATGACGGTTCATCTTTTGATGGTAAAGCTAAGCCCTCTAATCCATTTTCAAATTGTTTGCCTAACTCTTTATGTGGGCCTTGAATTGAAATTGGAAATGCAATAGTTACCGAATTTACGATTATGCCTTCTCCCTCGCTTTCAGGCATTAAAGTCATATTGGTCAGATAATCTTGGTCCGATAAAAGCGAATCATCCTCATTCGGAGTAACTTTCCAGCCTGGTGGTGCTTTGATGCTATAACCAACTTTAACGCTCTGATACAACTTCCAGCCCCCTGTCTCACTAGTTGTTGGTATTGGAATTCCGGTGTTTGTTGGTGCGGTTGTTGGGAAGACGGTCGGACTAAACACTGGCTTCTGCCGGGTCGGCGTTGGCAAGCTCTGCTGTATTCTCTGGCTTTTTACGACTAGCACATAATAACTTAATGTCCCCAAAAATAATAATGCCAACACTATTATCGAAATCATCCAATAATTTAATCTAGGCTTTTCTGGGGTTTGGATCGGCTGTTCAACCGGATTTTGACCGATCTGTTGGGTATTTTGATCACCAACATTTATTTGATTTTCCATTTTTACCTCCAAGAAAAAGTATATCATATTTTCGGAAGTCAAGTATCTACATCTACTTGTTTTTCTGTTTTATTTTTTGGTATAGTGAGTATGGATACAGATTTTGGGAATTGCGTTTTTTGATGGCGCAATCAGACAGTAAGACGCAATTCTTATCTGTATCCAACTGGTTGCGCCATTAAAGTTTATAAATAAAAGTTCTTTAAAATTTTTGCGTTTTTCTTTGTAATCATTTCTTTTTAAGAAATGATTTTTCCGAGCCGACTTTTTACGAGGCCGAAAGCCGAGCGTGAAGATGGCGCTGCGAGTGGGTGGGGGCACTCGCAGCGCTACCTTTGAAACTCAGTCCGAATTTTTTCGTAAAGAGTCCACAGAAATGGAGAAAAAGGGTCGTCGGGAATGGCGCTCGCCACGCCCGCCCCCGCGGCGAGCGCTGCAAAGCCCTGTTTATATACGCAAAAAAGCCGCCGGATAACAAAAAGAGAAAAGAAAAACGCAAAAATTTAAGAAAAAATACAAAACCATGATCAAATATATTGCCTACTGCCGAAAATCAACGGATGAAAAAGAAAAACAAGTTTTGTCTATTGAGTCACAAATTGAGGAACTGAAAGAGTTTGCCGCCAAAGAAAAATTGCAGATCGTTTGCTTCTTAACCGAATCCCGTACCGCCAAAAGTTTGGGAAGACCCGTTTTTGAAGAAGTTATCCAAAAAATCGAGAAAGGAGAAGCAAACGCAATTTTGAGTTGGCACCCGGATCGTTTAGCCAGAAATTCTGTTGACGGCGGAAAAATCGTTTACCTTCTCGATACTGGAAAACTCCTTGATCTAAAATTTCCCACATTTTGGTTTGATAACACTCCGCAAGGCAAATTTATGCTCTCAATCGCCTTTGGTCAGTCCAAATATTATGTGGATAATCTGTCCGAAAATGTAAAACGAGGAAACAGGCAAAAACTACGAAAAGGCATTCTACCCAATAAAGCGCCCTACGGATATCTTAACGAACCGAGATTACGGACAATCGAAGTTGATCTGGTAAAATCAAAAATCGTCAAAAAAGTATTTGAGCTTTTCGCCGAAGGCGAAAGCTCTATTGCTGATATTTCCCGATTCTTTCAAAAATTTGGGGTTACCCGTTACAATGGAAAAATGTTGCACCTTGATACAGTCAAACGAATTTTAAGTAACAAATTCTACATTGGAATTATCAACTTCGGTGGTGAAACTTATGAAGGAACGCATAAACTTTTTATTTCGTTGGAACTATTCGGAAAAGTCCAGAAAATTCTCGAAGATCGAGAACATCCCAAAAACAAAAAGCACAATTTTACTTTTTTGGGATTGGCAAAATGCGCGGAGTGTGGCTGTGCCATCACCGCCGAAGTTAAACACAAGTGTTATCCCACAACCCGCGGAAATGTGGATTACATTTATTACCGTTGTACCAAAAAGAAAACTGACTGCTCACAAAACTATTTGCGGGAAGAGCTTTTAGAGCAACAATTGCGAGCAATTGTTGCTAAATCTGCATTACCTGCTTCATGGGCTACACTTTGGCTGGAAAGACTGAACAAAGAAGAAACGGAAGAAAAAACAAATAGTGAAAATACAACAGCAAAATTTTCTCTTGAGATTCAACAGGTTGACCAAAAACTTGATCGTCTGCTTGAAGGCTATCTGGAACAGATTATTGATCCCCAAGTTTATCAAGAGAAAAAGAATAAGCTTGTTGAAATAAAAATAAGGTTGAAAGAGAAAATGACGAGTATTTCCAAAAACGGAAGTGAATGGCTCGGACTAATGAGGGAATTTATAGAAGTGGCCGCTGATGCGGCCAAAATCGCGCGCGCGAAACATAATGGCGAAGAATTATCATTCTTCGCCAAAAAAGTCGGCTCGGACTACTCTTTAAATAATCGGCGGCTTTTTTGCGTATATAAACAGGGCTTTGCAGCGCTCGCCGCGGGGGCGGGCGTGGCGAGCGCCATTCCCGACGACCCTTTTTCTCCATTTCTGTGGTCAGTTTTGTAGTTATGACCATAGCATTTGTCCTCAAACAAAATATCCTCAAATGTCTTTGGTTTTGCGTAGCGAGGAATGAAATGACCGTGCAAATGCCGAGTATCATTTCCGAGAAAGGAATAATTAAACCAATCAGGTTGGAAAGCCCTTTTTGACGCCTCTCTCAAGTCCTGCAAAACTAGAAACAACTCTGCTTGTTCCTCTGGTGTTGCATCGGCTAAATCAAGAGCGTCCTTTCGCTTGCACCAAACAACACAACGCCCAAGATACCCTTGGTTTTCGTGGACATAAATTTCCCAATGCTTGTATGCTTTTACTAAATTCTTCGAAAAATCTTTAGCCATAGTTCTTTGCTGATTCGTAATTTTTTATCAACTCCAAATCCCTTTTATCCTTTTCTCTTCCTTGAAGCAGTTTGAATTTTTTGATCAGGTTAAGATTAACAAATCTATAACCTTTTATCACATCCGCTGTGTTAATCTGTTCCATTACTGTCGCAATAGGGGACTGTTTATTGAAAGAGCCTTCCCAAAATATGTGAATGTTTCCAATTTCTATGCTTTCAAACCCTTCTTTCTTGACTGGATATTTTTTTGAGAGCGCCCTCCAAACTTTTGGAGTGACAATAAGGTCCAAGTCGTTAGCTTCTCTTATGCCTCTAATTGCTAAAGGACCAGAGCTAGTTATTGCGTATTGGTCTTTGGGTAAATTTAATTTATCCAATTCCGCGAGCAAAATATCAATTTTCATATACTAACTATAGCATTGGTAT
>JAHIVV010000068.1 GCA_018816525.1 Elusimicrobiota bacterium | reverse complement strand
TGATTTAGCCAAAATTATTGATGTTAAAATTAATAAAATCTATAGATTAGCTTCTTTAACCCGCAGACAAAAAAATAGTTTAAAACAAGTCGCTTAATAGGCCTATATGGTTACTTTTTATATGACTTCCCAATTCCTTACAGGGTTACATTTCTTAATGACTTGACAGGGTGAGAAGGGATAAATTACGATGATTTCTTAAACCAATCTATGGTGTTCTTTAGGCCTTTTTCAAGAGGGATTGCCGGCTGCCACTTTAGAAGTGTTTTTGCTTTGGTAATATCAGGCCTGCGGACTTTGGGGTCATCTACCGGAAGGGTTTTATAAACTATTTTTGATTTGCTGTCCGTTAATTTTATTATTATTTTTGCCAGTTGAGTAAGGGTAATTTCATTGGGATTTCCTATATTAACGGGTGAATTCGCTTTAGAAACTAAAAGTTTGGATAAACCGTCTATCAGGTCTGAAACATAACAAAATGATCTTGTTTGAGTGCCTTTGCCAAAAACTGTAACCGGTTTGTTATTAAGCGCCTGATTGATAAATTCCGGGACTGCGCGGCCGTCGTGTTTACGCATTCTGGGGCCGTAGGTATTGAAAATCCTTACGATCCTTACCGGCATTTTGTGATATCTGCCGTAGGCCATAGTCATGGCTTCTGCGAACCTTTTGGCTTCGTCATAAACACCTCTTGGGCCTATGGGATTAACATTTCCCCAATAAGTTTCCGGCTGTGGGTTTACAAGAGGGTCTCCGTAAGTTTCACTGGTAGATGCGAGCATAAAGCTTGCCTTTTTTTCTTTAGCCAGGCCAAGAACTTTATGAGTCCCTAAGGCGCCGACTTTTAAAGTAGGAATAGGAAATTTAAGATAATCAATCGGGCTGGCAGGCGAAGCGAAATGAAGGACAGCATCAATTTTCCCAGGCACGTGTATATAATTAGTCACATCATGCTTGATAAATGAAAATCTGTCATTTCCAAATAAATGTTCAATATTTTTTATATTTCCGGTTATGAGGTTGTCCATGCAAATAACAAAATGTTTCCTGGCTAAAAAGTAGTCGCAAAGATGGCTTCCAATGAAACCTGCCCCGCCGGTGATCAATATTTTCATTTTATTTACCGATTCCTTTGAAGATAAAACCCAGTTTTTTCATTTTCCCAGGGTCATATACATTTCTTGCATCAATAAGGATTGATTGTTTTAAGATTTTTTTAATTTTCTTAAAATCAATATTTTTGAATTCTTCCCAGTCCGTAAGAAGCAAAATACAGTCAGCTGATTTGCATGTTTCTTCAACATTTTTACAATATCGGATATAGGGCATCAGTTCTTTAGCCTTGGCCATGGATTGAGGGTCATAAGCTTTTATTTTGGCCCCTTTTGAGTTTAATTCGTTAAGGATGTCTATTGAAGGAGCCATGCGCATATCGTCAGTGTTTGGCTTAAAAGCCAGGCCCAGAACAGCTATTGTTTTATCTTTGACGATCCAGAGCGCATCCTCAACTTTTTTTGCTATATTTTTCTTTTGTTCCTCGTTTATTTTTTTTACTTCATGTAAAAGCCCAAAATCGTAACCTACTTTTTTAGAAATCCAGTAAAAGGCTTCCAGGTCTTTAGGAAAACAAAAACCGCCAAAGCCTGGCCCGGCATCAAGAAAGGCCCTTCCTATCCTTTTATCAAGGCCCATGCCATGTGCAACTTTGGTGACATCTGCTCCTACTTTTTCGCAAATGTTGCCTACGGCATTAATAAAAGATATTTTCATGGCAAGAAATGAATTTGATGCATGTTTAATTAATTCTGCACTTTTAATGTCTGTCACTACGATCGGCGCTTTTATCGGTTTATATAATTCTGTAAGTATCTTTTCGGCCTTTTTTGACGAAACTCCGATTACAACACGGTCAGGGTTTAAAAAATCATGTATGGCCGTTCCTTCTCTCAAAAACTCAGGGTTTGAGGCTACGTCGAAAGCTGCTGCGGATTTTTTTGATGAATTCCGTTCTATGGTTGTTTTGACCCACTCTCCGGTTTCAACAGGGACTGTTGATTTATCTACAACGAGTTTATAGCTGTTCAGGTTGCCTGCAATTTCAGTTGCCACACGTTCTACATTTGAAAGATCAGCGCTGCCGTCGTCGCGCGGAGGCGTCCCCACGCAGATGAAAATGATTTCAGATTTCAATACACCTTCTTTAATGCTTGAAGAAAAAGAAATCCTGGTTTTGTTTTTTTGCAGGAGTTTATCCAGGCCGGGTTCGTAAATAGGAATTTTTCCTTTTTTTAACGACTCAATTTTTAATTTGTCGTTATCTGTCAAGATAACTTTATTGCCCAGTTCCGCAAAACAGGCCCCGGAAACTAATCCTACATAGCCTGATCCGATAATGCATATTTTTTTCATAATGATTTGAAATACTCCAGGGTATTTTTCATTCCTTCTTTAAATTCAACCTGTACTTTGTATTTTAGCATTTTCTTTGCCTTAGATATATCAGCAAGCGTATGTTTTACGTCGCCCTGCCTGGATGAAATGTGTTTAACCTTCATTTTTCTGCCTGTGATTTGTTCAATTATTTTTATTACTTCTAATAAAGAGTAATTCTTTGCGCAAGCTATGTTAAAAATTTCGCATTTCACATTGCTTTTAGCGGCAAGGATATTTGCTTGAACTACGTTTTCAATATATGAAAAATCTCTCGACTGTTTGCCATCGCCGTGAACTTCAGCCACTGTATCTTTTAGCCCGGCATTAATGAATTTCGGTATTACTACTGCGTAGGGCGACTCTGGATCCTGCCTGGGCCCAAAAACATTAAAATATCTGAGCGATACAGTATTAAGCCCGAAAATTTTTGAAAAGACCCTGCAGTAATGTTCACCTGTTAATTTTGAAACAGCGTAAGGAGAAACTGGCGCAGGGATTTGTGTCTCAACCTTTGGCAACGCGGGATTATCTCCGTAAATTGAGGACGAAGAGGCGTATACAAATTTTTTTATTTTGTGTTCTTTTGATAGGTTCAATAATAGTAATGTTCCGGATACATTTACATCATTTGATGAAATTGGGTCAGCTATAGACCTGGGGACTGACCTTAAGGCCGCCTGATGAAGGACATAATCAACTTTTTTAAGGGCGAGATGTACGTCCCGTTCATTTCTAATATCGCCTTTGATTATTTCTGCTTTGTTTGCAACGTTTTTAAGGTTTTCTTTTGAACCGGTACAAAAATTGTCCAGGATCCGGACTTGCTGTCCTTGTTTTACTAATTCATCAGCTATATGCGAACCTATGAAACCTGCGCCGCCTGTTATCAGATATAAGCTCATTATGCGGTCCTTTTATACGATGAAATAAAATCTTTTGTGGCTTCCTGCCAGGTCCTTATCGGTTTAAAACCTTCAAGCTGCCAGAAATAGTTTTTTAAATATGATTTTTGGGGCCTCTTGGCTATATACACATCTTCAGGTTCAATTAAATTCACCTTGGCGGATTTTCCTGTTAACTTGAATATTTCCTTAACCTGCTCTTCCCTGCTGGTTTTTCCTGAATTTGTTATATGGTAAATTCCATAGGAGGGTTTTTCAACGAGTAGTGAAACTGCCTGGGCTACATCTTTGGTATAAGTAGGCGACCCCCACTGGTTTTTTACAATTTTTATTTCCTTGTTTTCAATTGCGGAATTAATCACGAATGAAACAAAATTATTTCTGCCCTTTCCGAAAAGCCACGCCACCCTTAATATATAAAACTTATTAAGCATGTGTTTTACGTAAAATTCAGCCCAGTATTTTGATTTTCCGTAAACATTTATAGGATTTGTTTTGTCCTGCTCGCAATAGCCTTCTTCCGGCGGGTTAACGCCGTCAAATACATAATCAGTGGAAATATGGCACAAGACAGCGTCGAATCTCTGGCAGGCCGTGCAGATATTCCTGGTACCGAGCGCGTTTATCCTGAATGCCAGGTCCGGGTTTTTTTCGCATCCGTCTACGTCCGAATAAGCGGCGGTATTGATTACCAGTTCCGGGTTGAGCCTGGATATTTTTTCATAGGTGTCTTTCTGGTCGGTTATATCAAAAACTAACCACTGCTTTTCAGGAATAAATTCGGGCCTTGCGCTTATATCGCAGCCGTAAAGCTCATGTTTTTCATTGAAAGCATCCCACACGTCCCTGCTGAGCATTCCGCTTGCGCCTATTAATAAAATCTTCATAATTTGTAGTTCTTTTTATAGAATTCCTTAAAATCTTTTTGCTTCTTTTTTATTTGTTCCCACCATTTGCGGTTTTTTACATACCAATTCACGGTTTCTTCCAGGGCAGTTTCAAAATTGTATTTTGGCTTCCATCCGAGTTCTGATTTTATTTTTGAACAATCAATTGAATACCTTCGGTCGTGCCCGGCCCTGTCAGCTACGGGTTTAATAAGAGATTCGGGTTTGTTCATCAAATTGAGCACCATTTTGGTGATCTCAATATTCTGCATTTCTTTTCCGCCGCCTATATTGTAAATTTCACCTGATTTGCCTTTATGTAAAACTATATCAATAGCCTCGCAGTTGTCAATTACATACAGCCAGTCCCTGACGTTTTTGCCGTCGCCGTAAAGCGGCAGTTTTTGATCTTCAATTGCATTTGTTACAAATAAAGGAATTATCTTTTCAGGATACTGGAAAGGCCCGAAATTATTGGAAGACCGCGTGATTATTCCAGGGAAATTGTAGGTTTTTACGTAAGCTCTAACCATCAGGTCCCCGGAACTTTTGCTCGCAGAATAAGGGCTATTGGGTGAGATGGTGCTTTGTTCAGTAAAAGAACCCTGGTCTGTGCTCCCATAAACTTCATCGGTAGAGATTTGTATGTAGCGTTCTATAGCGTATTTTTTTGAAGCTTCTAACAGGGTAAATGTGCCGAAAACATCTGTTTGTAAAAAGCTGACAGGTTCATGAATCGACCTGTCTACATGGGTTTCGGCCGCAAAGTTTACAATGCAGTCAATTTTTTCATTTTGAAGTAATTTATCGATTACAGGCGCATCACAAATATCTGCTTTAACAAATTTATAATTAGGATTTTTTTCAATGTCTTTTAGATTGTCGAGGTTGCCTGCGTAGGTGAGTTTGTCGAGATTTATAATCTTGTATTTGGGGTACTTGTTGATAATATGCCTGATAAAATTGCTGCCTATAAACCCAGCTCCGCCTGTTACTAATAGTTTCATTAAATTACCACCCTTTTTTTGATTTCCAGGGTTCATAAGGCACTTCATCCGTGTTTAACGGAAAACGAAATTCATCAGGTTTTTTACGGTTATATAATTTGGTCGGCATATTCATTATCCAGGAAGGTTCATCGCCAAAGGTTTCAAACCCGTGGATAACGCCTTTAGGTATGCGTAAAACACTCGGCTCTTCCGCAGTAAGGATATATTCTTCAACCTGATTATAAGTTTTTGATTTTTTTCTTTTGTCGCACAAAACAATTTTTG
Organism: Elusimicrobiota bacterium; assembly: GCA_018816525.1. NCBI lineage: Bacteria > Pseudomonadati > Elusimicrobiota > Elusimicrobiota bacterium. The sequence goes on along the minus strand of JAHIVV010000068.1, from coordinate 14,963 downwards.
ATTTTCCCCTCAGCACACAGAAAAAATCTGTTTGCAGTCTGTGGAAATGCCAGCCCTTGACCCATCCGGGAGCGCATACTGTTATGTAACATTGCCCGAATTTTTCGAATAGCTCGTCATCAGAACGCATAATTTCAAAGAGCTGGCCTCTTTCATCTTTATGCACTATGAGTTTTTTAAGAACTGCTCCTTCTATCATTTTAATCTCCCTGGTTTGCGCGAGCTTATAATTCAATACAGCTTGAGTCGCCTACCATAATCCTATAGGCCTGCGGTTTCTTTCCGCTTTTGACTATTCTTACATTTTGGCCTATCAGGCTGTCTTCTATCCTGGCAACGTCCGAAATGACCGAATTCTCCAAAATAATAGTGTGTTCGATTTCGCTGTTTTTAATTTCGCAATTAAAATAAACCGAAGAAAAAGGGCCTATATAGGAGTTTACAATTTTAGTATTTTCGCCGATTATAGCCGGCCCGCGGATAATTGAATTAACAACTTCTGAACCTTTTTCCAGCACAACACGCCCTTCGATTTTGGATTTCTCATCTACTTTACCATTTATTTTTTGTTCCATGGTTTCAAGAACAAGCCTGTTTGCCTCAAGTAAATCTTCAAGTTTGCCCGTGTCTTTCCACCAGCTTGTAACAATACAGGGCTTTACATTCAGTCCCTGTTCTACAAGGTACTGGATAGCATCAGTAATTTCTAATTCATTCCTTTTGGAAGGTTTTATAGAGTTAACTGCTTTAAAAATGTTTTTGTCAAAAATGTATACTCCTGCCAACGCTAAATCTGACGGCGGATCCTTGGGTTTTTCAATAAGTCTTATAACTTTTCCGTCTTTTAATTCAGCTACGCCGAAGGATGAAGGATTTTTTACTTTAACTAACATTATTTGAGCGTTAGGTTTTGTTTTATTGAATTCTTGAACTAGTGAAATTATCCCGTCTCTCAGCAGATTGTCTCCCAGATACATTACGAAATCATCGCCTTTAATGAATTTTTCAGCAATTTTTACAGCGTGGGCCAGGCCTGAGGGAGCATCTTGCTCGATATAAGTTACTTTAAGGCCGAATTTGGATCCATTTCCTACGGCGTTCATGATTTCATTTTTTGTATCGCCGACAATAATGCCCACTTCTTTTATTCCGGCCTGGGCAATAAATTCAAGCCCGTAAAAAAGGATAGGTTTATTCGCTATAGGTACCAATTGTTTTGCCGAAGTATGTGTGATAGGCCTTAACCTTGTTCCCTTGCCGCCTGATAAAACCAGTGCTTTCATACTCTTTCTCTCCAATAATCCAACAGATCTCTCATTGTTTTTTCAAAAGGAATTTCAGGTTTCCATCCGGTTTGTTTGCAGAATTTTGTATTATCGCCGAGAAGAATAAGTACATCTGAAGGCCTCATCCTGGCCGGTTCCTGTTTGACTGTCACTTTAGCTTTGGAAAATGAAAGCAGCATATCAAGTACTTCCTGTATCGCCCAGGTTTTTCCGCTGCAAATATTGTACACCTCGCCCGGAGTGCATTTTTCAGTGGCTATCCAATAAGCTTTCACCATATCACGTACATCGGTAAAGTCGCGTTTTGCATCGAGGTTTCCGACGTAGATGACCGGTTCCTTTTTGTTTTTTTCTATTTCCGCAATTTGTTTTGCAAAGTTTGATGTTACGAAGACTTCCCCGCGCCTGGGCCCGGTATGGTTAAATGCCCGGGTACGTATTGCTTTTATTCCATAGCTTTGATGGTATTGATAGCCTAAATAATCCTGACCTACTTTACTCACAGCATAGGGAGAAAGAGGCCTTAAGGGGTTTGTTTCTTTGATAGGAACTTCGTTTTCAAGAACCATTCCGTATTCTTCGCTTGAACAGGCAAGTTGAATTACTGGGTCAATGCCTGTGTTTCTTACGGCTTCAAATATGTTTAGCTGGCCGATAATGTTGGTTGTGAGGGTTTCCTGAGGAGCGTTCCAGGATGTCGGAACAAAAGATTGGGCGGCAAGGTGAAATATTTTATCCGGTTTTATTTTTTTAATGGCTTTTTCTACGGAAACCATGTCGCGGATATCACATTCAATCAAATTTATTTTATTTGTAAAATGTTTTATATTGTCTATTTTGCTGCGCCAGCGTTCAACACCATGGACCTCAACATTTCCTAAACCTAATAAATACTCCGCTAAATGGCTGCCTGCAAAACCCGTGAGCCCTGTAATTAAAACTTTCATTGAATTCCTCCAAAAGTGGTTTTAAAAGACGAATAATTATAATAATTTAATCTAAATGTGTCAAATCACGATAAGAGCGCATTTTTTTCTTTTCGGAATGAAATTTTTTGTCCTGTAGCATTTTTTCTTTTGCTCTTTTTGATCGTTTACGTTTTTGCCTGCGGATTTTTTCAATTTTTTGCCGTTCATCGCTCCTGCGGCCTAAAACAAGCTGCTCAATTTTATTTACTAATATCCGCCTGGCAAGAAACCGGTTAAGCGCCTGGGACCTTTCCTGCTGGCATTTTACCTCAATACCTGTAGGTATGTGGTGCAAATAAACGCAGGTAGCTGTTTTGTTTAAGTGCTGGCCCCCTTTGCCTCCGGAGGTAATAAATTTTTCTATGATGTCTTTTTCAAAAATGCCTAATTCCTGCATTTTTTTGGCAAGGAAGTCTTCTTTATTTGGGTTTACTCCGTAATTGTTCATAGTTTATTGTATCAAATTTGACTGTGTTTTCAAAACTTTATAGAATACAAGTCATGAAGATTATTTATTTTGATGAAGTTAATTCTACCATGGATATGGCAAAAAAGTTTGAGCGGGCGGGCCATCCGGAATGGACTATTGTAACTGCAAAAAAACAAACAAAAGGCAGGGGCCGATTTGGCAGGAGGTGGGTTTCTCCTATAGGCGGGCTTTATTTTTCTGTAATTTTGAAACCACGATTTGTTCCAAACGATACAGCGAAATTAACTCTTATCGGCGCTATGAGTGTAACAAAAGTATTAAATAAACTTTACGGCCTGCCAGCTAAAATTAAATGGCCCAATGATATTCTGGTAAAAAATAAGAAAATATCCGGTGTATTAGTTGAATCTGAAATGAGCCAAAATAAAATAAAATGGGCTGTGCTCGGGATAGGGATTAACGTGAATACTGATATTAAAAATCTGAAGAATTCGAAACTTGCCTGCACGTCCGTAAAACATGAATTTAAAAAAGAAGTCAGCGAAAAAAAACTGCTTAAAGAAATTTTGTCAGAGATCAAGAAAAACTACCTTCTGATCAATCCAGCCTGTTAAACAGAACCATTGTCAATTTTAAATTTTGTTTTTTTAAGGTAAACGAGAGCATCGTAAGGGATGTTCTGTTTCCCCATTATCGGCAGGTTTGTTAAGGTGGGGCCGTGGCAGTCGCTGCCGCCTGTTATAAGCAGATTAAATTCTACTGCCAGGTCCATAAATTTTTGCTGTACTGAAGGAGAATGTTTTGAATGCCAGGCCTCGATTCCGCAGAGCCCGTAACTGATAAGGTCTTTAATGAATTGTTTATCCGTTAAATTTCCGTAGTTTGGATGAGCCAGCACGGGTATGCCTTTGACTTTTTTTATCAATTCAATAGCTTCCTGCGGTTCCATGTGGTGCTTGGATACGTAAGCAGGCCTGTTAAAAGCCAGATATTGCAGAAATGCCTCTTTTGTATTTTTTACATAGCCTTCTTCTATCATTCGATTTGCAATATGAAGCCTGCCGATAGCTTTATCTTCATTTGACTTGTCAAATATTTTATCCCGGTTCAAGTTGATATTTAACTGCGAAAGTTTTGCAAGGATTGTTTCTGCTCTTTCCTTTCTTGTTTTTCTGAATATTTTTAATTTTTCCTGAAAAGCCGGGTTTTGCCAGTCAATGTAGTATCCAAGAATATGCATTTCACCCACGGACGAATCTTTTAAATCAACTGACAATTCGATCCCGGGTATTACTTCAACCCCTCTTCTTGCGCCTTCAATTACAGCCGGTGTAATTCCATCCGTAATGTCATGATCAGTTATAGCAATGGCGCCAAGCCCTATTTTCTGGGCATGTTTTACAGCTTCCTGCGGAGTGAAATTGCCGTCAGAAAAGTTGGTGTGGACATGAAGATCGATAAACAGGTCATTCATCAATTTGCTCGGTATCTATAGAGTTTAGAATACTGTACAGTCAAAAATGAACTAAGGGGTACGCCCCACTCTTTACGGTTATTTAAGAGATTTGTTTTTTCCATGTTATTTGTCTGGTTTACAATAAATCAGCTGCAAGGCCGGCGAGCTGGCTTCTTTCAGAATGTGTGAAATTGAGGTGCCCGAAGATTTCCTGCCCTTTGAACTTTTCAACCAGGTTAGTAAGCCCGTTTGATTCTGCGTCAAGATAAGGATTATCGATTTGAAGAGGGTCCCCTGTAAGAACAATCTTTGTTCCCTGTCCTGCGCGGGAAATTATTGTTTTAATTTCGTGCGGGGTTAGGTTCTGGGCATCGTCGATTATAATAAATTGTGAAGGCAGGCTTCTGCCGCGTATAAAAGTGAGGGCTTCAATTTCAATCATACCGGATTCAAAAAGATAATTTACGGCATTTTCCAGAGGCTCGTTATTTTTTGAAGTTTTATCCATGAGGAAATCCAGATTGTCGTAAATTGCTCCCATCCAGGAAGTCAGTTTCTCTTCTTTGGTCCCGGGTAAGAAGCCAATGTCATGCCCCATCGGCACTACAGGCCTTGCTACCAGCAGGTGCCTGAACTGTTTTTCTTCTACGACTTTTTGTAATCCGCAGGCCAGGGAGAGCAATGTTTTGCCAGCGCCGGCGACTCCGATTAATGTGACCAGCGTAATTTCGTTGCAAAGCAAAAGTTCAAGGGCAAATTTTTGCTGGATATTTAAAGCTTTCATGCCCCAGGGAGTAGGATTTTCGTGAAATAGAGGTATAAATCTTTTATTTTTTGGGGCATACTTCACAACAGCAGTTTTGTTAAGGTTGGAACTGTCTTTTAAAACAAATAACTCATTTGCAAAAATGTCTCTCTTTAATTTAACTTTATTTCCCGGCAAGTATTTGTTCTTGTGGAATAAATCAAAATCTTCGGGAGTGATTACAGCTTCCCCCCAGCCGGTATAGAGTTCATCAAGTTTTACTTTTTCCTTTTCATAGTCCTGGGCGATTATTCCGAGGGCTTCCGCTTTTATGCGTAAATTAATATCCTTTGAAACAAAAATAACTTTGTCGCCGTTTTTTTGTAATAATGTGGCAGTCCCTAAAATTCTATGATCGGCTTTAGAACTCAAAAAATTATACTTCAATGGGACATCTTCGTCAATCTGTACCTTTAAGGTGCCGCCGTTTTCGAGTTTTATTCCTTCGGAAATTTTCCCTTTCTTCCTTAGCCCGTCAAGGATTCTGGATATAGCCCTGGCGTTTCTGCCGCGTTCATCGCTGACCCTTTTAAAGTTATCGAGTTCTTCCACTACTGTCATAGGTATGACAATTTTATTGTCCGCGAAGCTGAATAGGGCTTTTGGGTCGTGAATCAGTACGTTGGTGTCTAACACGAATGTTTTCATATTTTTAGCCCCATTCCAGCGAAGAAAATCAGGTTATATGAGTCATCGGTAAGCCCTATATAAGGGCTGAAATAAAAATCGAATAAATCGTTGCTTTGGTATTTAATGCCGGGGGCCAGATACAATTCGTTGAAATAACTGGCAGGAATAGTTTGGCCGTTGATTTTTGCTGGAGCATGATTGATGCCTTTTAGGGAGCCATAGATTTCAATATCATCGCTTAACGTATATTCTCCTCCCAGGTTCCAGTGGAATTCATTGCCGGGTTTTGCGTCATCTGGGTTTTCTGTGTGAATTTCATAACCTATCAACAAATGTCCTTTTACTTTCCTTATAGTTTTTTGAATAATCCAGTCAAAATTAATCCCTATGCCGCCAAGTCCGAGATTCTTTCTATAGTCTGCTGTTGGAAGGACAAAACCAAATTCTCCGGAAATGCTGGGTTGTTGCTTCCCATCCTCTTTCATGAAGTTGTATTTCAAGCCCGTGCTTAAATCACTGACTCCTGTTTCTGAACCGTAAGAAGCGGCTCCTAAACTGGTGGCAAATTCCGCTTTTTCAAATGGTGAATAAGTAAATACGGCGGGAAGAGAAAAAGAATCGATTAGTCTTTCATCCGAAGAAGTAGTCATGTCTAGTGAAATATCATAACTGTCTTTTCCGATAATATTCGTATCAATGCCCGGTTTCCATTGTTCTATAAAGTTAACCCGCGCTTCGATCACTGAGGAAGATAAAATGAGTAAAACAGCTGCTATAAGCCTGGATTTTTTCATTTATTGACAGGTTTTAGTTCAAGATAAGAGCTTTTATAACCCCTATCGTTTTGAATCGGAGGTTTTCTGTTATTCGGATCAAGTATTACTTTACCGTCTATTAAATAGTTGTAAGCGTAACTTCCCTGCCTCAATTTCTTCGAAAGCTCGTAAGTATTCTTTTTGGTTTTGGATAAACGCTCCGGGGCCCAGTTATTAAAATCTCCTATGATTTGCACTGATTTAGCTTTTGAGGATTTATATTGAAACAATATATGCCTCAGTTCAGAGCCGGATCCCTGGTTTTTCTTTTCTATTTTTCTATCAATAAATTTTTCGGTATATTTCCCCTGCTGTTCTGGTTCTTGTTTTGTTTCTTGCGCGTTTTCCTTGGCGGTATCAGATGTTTGCGAAACAGGCTCAAGTTTTTTTTCGGAAGTTTTTGAAGTAACGATTTCAAGGGTCTGCAGGGTTTTATACTTTTCATAACGGTTATAGATAACCGAAAACGCAAAAAATATAACAACAAGATTTACGACTAAAATGAAAACCAGATTTTTTTTATCCATATTTTTCCTCTAGGCCCGCTTCCAATATATGTTTTAGAAAAGCGGGTGATGGGAATCGAACCCACGTCTCGAACTTGGGAAGCTCACATTCTGCCATTGAACCACACCCGCAGTTTAATGATTCTATAAAATTAGAGCTCAAAAATCAAATAAACTACTTTTTCCAGGCTGTAATTTCTACCTCAACCAGAGCGCCCAAAGGCAATTTAGCCTGTATGGTTGTCCTTACAGGCGGCGGGTCGAATGTAAATATCGAATTATATATTTTGTTGAATTCCGGAAAATCCTTTAGATCAGATAGAAATGCGTTTACTTTGATTACGTTTTTAAAGCTCATTGCGTCCGCTTCAAGAACCGCTTTGATATTTTCAAAAACCCTGTTTGTTTGCGCTACTATTTCTTCCCCTGTTATTTTATTTGTTTCCGGGTCTAAAGGAATTGCCCCTGCGAGATAAAGCGTGTTTCCAATTTTTAGCGCCTGGGAATATCTTGCGGCCGGGCTAGGTGCTTTATTTGTTTTAATAGCTTTTTTGTTCATATGTTTTTGCTCCTTTACAAATTTTCTCTTTAATCGGAATTTGCACTGCTGCCCGCTGTTATTTTTGGTAAAGCATAAAACGGTAAGACTTGAAAATCTTGAAATTTTCAGCATTTCTTGTTCTGTTGAAATACTTGCGTGTAATTTTGTCTAATTTTTTCCTGAATTTCCATTTAACGATTTTTGACAGTTTCGGAAATTTGATATCAAGATAATTCATAACTGATTCCCAGACAGGAATGCCTACGGTTGTAAGAAAATCATCAACAAGTTTAAGATTTGGAGCGGTTTCATTGGTAATATCGATATCTTTGACTAATTTAAATGGGTATCTTGCTATCGTTTCATAGAATTTCGATAAGTGGTGGCCGCCGCCAAGCGGGCTGTCACCTTTAGCGTCCGTTTTGAAAAAGTCGCTTATTATTAAATATCCGCCTTCATTTAATAATTTGATGTTGTTTTCCAATGCTTTTTCTATGTCAACATATTGAAAGCTTTCGCTGAACATTATAAGGTCATATTTGTTTTCTGTTTGTAAATATTCATACTTGCATTCAAAAATTCGGCTTTTATCACCTAATAACTCGCGGGCATATTTAGTTAAAAGCTTGCTTGGAGAAACACCATCGACTTTATAACCCAATGTCGTAAGTTTGTAGGCTAATTTACCTATTCCGCAGCCGACGTCCAAAACATTTTTTACGTTTTTAGGAATGTTAGAAACCAGAAAGTTTGCATAATTTTCCTGAGCTTTGGCTAAATTGGATATATCCACTTCCAGGTCACTGGTCCAGTAGCCGTAGTGGAGATGGTCTGTTTTAAAAAAGTATTTGCTTAGGATTATGCCCAGATCCAGGCCTATTTCTTTAGAATCAGCTTTTTTACGTTTGCTCATTTAACTTCCTCCAATTTTTCTTTATAAGTTTTATTGCCTGTTCTGTAGTATCTGTTTTGCCGGTCATCTGAGATTCTTCAACGAATCTGATAATTTTGCCTATTAAAGGGCTTGAAGGAATCCTGAACTTTTTCATTATCATATAACCGTCCACTAGTTTTGGCTGGCTAATTTTTTGCTTGTACTCGAAAAATCGCCTTGAGAATTTGTTTATAAAGATAGTATGAAGCTCAATTTCTTTCGGTTTTGCTGAAATACCGATATAAGACATTCTGTCAGCCAAAGATAAAAGCAGTAAATCAATCGTTTCGTCTCCCATATTCCGGAAAAATCTATAGGCCGCTTTTGGGCTTAAAGTTCCTTTATGGAAACTTTGCGCTACGTTCCCCGGCCTCATATGTGTTTTAACCAATTGTTCGGCAATCTGAATTTCCTTATTGCTGAAACGGAGTTTTTGCATTATTTTTTTTATTTTTTTTGCGCCTTCGGATTCATGGTTGAAGAACCTTATTCGGCCGTTGATTCTTGCAACGGTCTGCGGTTTGGCGACATCATGGAAAAGCGCGATGAATTTTAACAGCGGCAGCCTGGATGAAATATGACTGAATATTTTTGCAGTCAGGTCCGGGTCAAAGCCTGATTCCAAAGCCGTTGAGTTGACTAGTTTTTCAAAGCTTGCCAAGGAGAGCTTAGAATGCTGCCATAAACCTTCCGGATGAAAATAGAATTTTCTTGAACTCTTTTTCATTGCAGCTATTTCCGGGAATAAGGGTTCTAATAACTTGTTTTTATCAAGTTCGTAAATATATTTTGTTGAATTATTTACGAAAAATATTTTTAAAAGTTCTTCCCTTACCCTTTCTTTTGCAGGTTTTGATATGAGTTTTGAATGTTTCTTTATCTGTCTTAGTGTTTGCGGCAGGATATCGAAATTAAGTTCAGCAGAAAACCTGAAAGCCCTTAGCAGTCTTAACGGGTCGTCAATAAAGTTTTTTTCAGCTATTGAACGGATTATTTTTGCTTTAAGGTCAGCAATCCCGTTATAAGGATCAATCATATTATCAAGGCTGTTGAGCGGCGCAGCGACAGCATTTATAGTAAAATCGCGGCGGGATAGGTCTTCATTGATGTTTTTGCCTGACATGGCTGAAAAATCCAGAGTAATCATTTGTCCTTCGGGCCCGGATTTTATTACAATGCGGTAAATACGGTTTACATCATCGAGTGTTATTACCCTTGAACTTAAACGTTTCGCAGACCGCTTTGCGAGTTCAAGTACGTTTCTATCTACGACAAAATCAATATCAGTGGTTTGTTTGTGCAGGATTGCATCGCGCAAAAATCCTCCCACAATCCAGACTTTTTGGTTTGATTTTTGTTCCTTTATGATTGTTTGAATTATTTTGTTCAACTTACGCCCCTAAGTTTCGGGTCCAGGGTGTCTCTCAGGAAATCTCCGAAAATGTTCATTGCAAGTATCAGAAAAAACATTGCTCCGGTTGCGCCAGCCAATTGCCACCAGACGCCGCGCGCAAGTTCCACTTTAGCGTCGTTTATCATTATGCCCCAGCTCGGTAAATCCTGCGTGCCCAAACCGAGGTAGGATAAAATAACTTCTGATTGTATGGCGTAAACAAAACGCAGCGAGAAATTGATTATAACAATATGAAACACATTCGGCAATATGTGAATGAATATCTGCCTTGTTTTTCCGGCTCCTAAAGCTTTAGCGGCCAAGACATATTCTCTTTCGCGGTGTTTTATAAATTCGCTTCTGATAAGACGGCACAGAGAAACCCAGGTTGTCAGCCCGATAGCCAGATAAACCGCGTACAATCCCCGGCCCAGGACTAAACTTAACGCGAGGATAAGCAGAAGCCCTGGGACTGAATCAAGCGTAGTATAAATCCAAACAACAAATTCATCTATTTTACCGCCGAAATATCCTGATAAGGAACCTAAAAAAACGCCGATAGGAATTGCTATAAATGAGGAAACTATTCCTACGGATATTGCGACCCTTGAGCCGTGAACTATTCTTGAAAAAACATCCCTTCCGAGATAGTCAGTTCCGCAAATATGATGTGCAGACGGCGACTGGTAGCTTTCAGCGTAGTTGGTTTTGTCGTAATCTCTGAATATCAGCCCTATTTGGGCAAAAAAGGCTATCGCAAAATAAATAACTATCACTACCAATGATATTTTTGCTATCCAATCTGTTTTTAGTCTTTTTGAAAGTTCGCTGAACATTTTTACCTTAGTCTTACCCGCGGGTCAACCAGTGAATACAAAATATCAGAAAGTGTATTGAATATTACATAAAGTATTGCGCCTGTGAATGTCATTACTTTTACTATCGGAAAATCTGAATTGGATATTGCATTGATAGTCATATTGCCGAGCCCTGGAATTCCGAAAAAGTTTTCCAGCAGTAAAGAGCCAGTGTAAAGATACGGTATGACAATAACCAAAGCCGTAATTATTGGTATCATTGCGTTTTTAAGGACATGTTTGAACATGACTCTTTTTGGGCTAAGCCCTTTCGCGTAGGCAGTGCGTACATAATTTTGGTTTACTTCATCGAGAATTACGGTTCGAAAGAACCGCACATCGGAACCAAGGGAAGTTACAATCCATATAATCATAGGAAGCATAAGATATTTCAAACCATCAAACCCGTACTGGAAACCTGATATCGGGAATAGTCCCATTCTGTAGGCGAGCATATACTGGCCGCCGATAATGTAAGCAAGGATACTGATGCTCATCCCAAGAACGCTTGCAATAACCGTAAACCTGTCCAATAACGTGTTCCTATAATATGCGCAGATTAGTGCGATTACCAGCGCTAAAAAAACACCGATGAAAAACGAAGGCACAGCCAGTGAAAGCGACGGAATTATCCCATCCATAATCATCGTGCTGATTTTTTGTTTTGTGGCGTAACTTCTGCCGAAATCAAATGTTACAATTTGTTTGATGAAGAATAAAAACTGGGAGTCAAACGCTTTTATGATTTGCCCTTCGGGAAGCGCTTTGAAATCAATAAACAGAGGCTTGTCAAAGCCGTATTCATGCTCGAATTCTTTTATTTGTTCCTGCGAGGCGTGTTTACCCAGCATCTGATAAACAGGATTGCCACCGACCACGTTAAATAATATGAAAGTGATCAGGACTATTCCAAAGATTATAGGAAATGAGTACAAAATCCTGCGAATTATGTAATTTAGCATTAGAATAATTCTTTGAGCATTTTTGCGCGTTCCTGCGTGTCTATTCTTAAATATTTTGCTGTGCCTGAAGCAACATCATTCGGCTTATAATTTTTAATCCATTTATAATTAAGGGCAAAGGATAATCTATGCGCGCCCAAAGCCCAGGGGCATTCTTCAACGATTATTTTAACCATCTGCTTATAAATTCTTGTCCTTTCCGGCGAAGGATTCATAGTGCTGATTTTTTTGTAAAGTTTGTTAAATTCAGGATTGTTAAAGTTTGTGTTGTTGGGGCCGGGTGCGCCATTGGGCCCGTAAAAAAGCTGTAAGAAATTTTCTGCGTCCGGATAGTCAGCGGCCCAGGCGAGCCCAAAAATCTGCGCGCGTTTTGTGTTCATTTTCCCCAAAAATTCAGGCCAGGTATTGAAATTGATATTTATTCTTATCCCGATTTCTTCCATTTCCTTTTTAAACATTTCAGAAATCTGGCGCGAGGTTGTGTCGGATCCGCTTGCTTCAAAAGTCAAAGGCGGCAAGCCTTTCCCGCCCGGATACCCGGCTTCAGCCAGGTATTTTTTCGCGAGAGAGAGATCATGGTTTTGAAACTGGTTTTTAAAATCGGGGTCATAACCGTCCAATCCCGGTGGAATAGGCGTTTGTGCGGCTATAGCGCGGCCGTTGTAAAACAATTCGATAGTTTTGTTGATATCACAAGCCAAACATATAGCCTGGCGCAATTTTTTGTTTTTGCCGAGAATAGGGTCTTCCATGTTAAATCCGGTGTAAGTAGTATCCAGAGAAGGAACTTTCCAAAGCTGGATTCCCTTTTTTGCCAGTTCAGGGACCAGTTCTTTTGCAGGTGAAATTGCGCTGCTATAGTTATCTTTTGGAATTCCGGAGCGGTCAATTTCTCCTTTCAGGAAATTCAGCCACATGGGCTGTTGCTCTAAAAATATTGTGTAAACGATTTTATCAATAAAAGGAATTTGTTTTCCTGAATCGTTAAGCAGGCCGGCTGATTTGTCATTTTCTTCGCCTTTAGAAGGGTAATATTCTTTTCTGTAGGCAGGGTTTTTTATAAAAACAATTTCAGAGTTTCTTGTCCAATGATCCAGTTTATAAGGCCCGGTACCTACCGGATGATTGATAAACTCTTGTGCATAAAAATTTACCGCTTCTTGAGGTACTGTGGCCGTGTATGTCATGGTGAGGATGTATAAAAATTGCGGGTAGGGTTTTAAGAGTTTTACCTTTAGCGTATATTTATCAACAGCTTTAAGCCCGCTGATTTCTCGGCTATAATCTGTAGATGTTTTTGATTTTTCCCTGAATTCATTCAACCCTTCAATTTTATTATCAAATACCCACCAGCCGGTTGAACGGTTTTTTACATCAGCAATGCGTTTGAATGAATAGATAAAATCATCCGCTGTGAGTTCTCTGCCTTTGCCATTTGTTTCTTTAAAGCAGGAATCATCCTGGAAAACAACACCTTTTTTGATTTTAAAAGTATATATTAGGCCATCAGCAGAAATTTCCGGCATGCTCTCAGCAAGGCAGGGTTCAACCTTATAGGGCCGTTCAAGATAGGCATATTGCATTAAGGGTTCATAAATTTGTGACATAGCAGTATTTGAGTAAAGGTCTTCTGAATATGCCGGGTCAAAACCTTTTATGTCGGTTGGCATTGGCAGGCGGATTGTGTTTTCTGTAATTATTTTTTTACCGCACCCGGTGAAAATGAAGAATAATAACACTAATGACACTATTATTTTATTAGTATGCATGAAACTTTATGGCCTCCTCCGATATCTTTTAATTCTTGCGGCATTTCTTTACACTCAGGTTTTGCTTCAGGGCATCTTTGATAAAAAGAACAGCCTAAAATGTCGGTAACGGCTGGTTTTTCATCCTCTGCTTTGCCTAATTTGTGTTTTTCCGGCACGGAGGATAACAAAAGTTTTGTATAGGGGTGCAAAGGATTATTAAAAAGCTCGCCGCTTTCACAGAATTCAACTATTTTGCCAAAATACATTACCGCGATTTTGTGGCTGATATACCTTACAACGCTCAAATCATGCGAAATGAAAATATAGCCTAAATTGAATTTTTTCTGTAAATCGATTAACAGATTGATGATTTGAGCCTGGACAGAAACATCCAGCGATGAAACTGGTTCGTCGCAGATAATATATTCCGGCTGTAATGCGACTGCCCGGGCTATGCCTATTCTCTGGCGCTGGCCGCCGCTGAATTCATGCGGGTATCTGTCAATCAGTTCTCCTGAAAGCCCTACTAAGTCCATCAGTTCTTTCGCTTTTTCTTTGATTTCTCTTTTTTTGATTTCCGAATGGATAATCAACCCTTCAGTGATAATTGAGGATATTTTCATTCTTGGATTGAGCGAGCTGTACGGGTCCTGAAAAATTATTTGCACTTTTTTGTGGAAATCCTTCAAATCGGCATCATTTAATTCAAAAACATTTTTATCATGAAACAGGACTTCGCCTGCGGTAGCATCCATCAGTTTTAAAACAGTTCTTCCCAAAGTTGTTTTGCCGCAGCCAGATTCACCCACAAGCCCGATGGTTTCTTTTCTATCTACTGAAAAAGAAACGTCATCAACCGCTTTATTGAAAGCGGACGGTTTCGAAAACATATTTGCCAGGACGTTTGTTTCCCTGACCGGGAAGTATTTTTTAAGATTTTTTATTTGGAGCATATAAATGACAAGCTGTTTTCTGGGTTCCTGTTATTGTTTCCAGTTTCGGTTCAACTTTTTCGCAGATATCCATTTTAAATTTACACCTTGGGTGAAACTTGCATCCTTCAGGCAAATCCCAGACCTCAGGAACCCTTCCGGGAATTGTATCCAATCTTTTTCCTTTGCCTCTCATTGATGGAAGTGTCTCAAAGAGTCCTTTTGTGTAAGGGTGCAAAGGGTTTGAATATATATCAGCACTTTCGCCGTGCTCGATTATTCTGCCTGCGTACATAATTGCCATTTGGTTGGTTAAATCTCTCAATACGTTTAGATCATGTGAAATGAATATTACGGATAAGCCCATATCTTTTTGCAAATTGGCTAAGAGGTCCAGTATCTGCGCCTGGACGGTTACATCAAGGGCGGTTGTTGGTTCATCGGCTATGAGCAGATTTGGTTTGCAGGCAAGCGCCATTGCGATCATGGCTCTTTGCTGCTGGCCGCCGGAAAGTTCATGAGGGTACTGGTTAAATCTTTGCTCTGCCGATTGTATCCCGACTTTAGAGAGCATGTCAATGGTAATTTCTTTTGCTTTGTTTTTTAACTCCGGCGTGTGAACTTCTATAGTTTCGGCGATTTGGTTGCCAATTGTGAAAACAGGGTTAAGCGAGGTTTGGGGGTCCTGGAAAATGAT
>JAHIVV010000067.1 GCA_018816525.1 Elusimicrobiota bacterium | reverse complement strand
TAGCCGTGCACCAGAACGATTGCAGCTTTATAATTATCAGGAATAAAAAAATGATAGGAAATATCTTCGCCGCATGACTTAAAAGTCCTGAAAACGTGCTTTACGTTTTTGAAATATAGAGAATAATAGTTTAAATATTTTTGGATGATCTCAGGGTAAGAAGCGCTTCTTGTCGCAACAAGGTTTGCTTCCAAACCAAGTATATTGCGCACAATAAGATCACCTGCAGAAACAGGTTTATCTTTAACTCGCACTTTCTTAATTTCCTGCATAACGTCAAGAATTTTGGACTTAGGCACAGGCCTGTCTGTCTTAACAGGAATCATTTTATAATCAAGCCCTTCAGCCAGCACGGTAGAAGTTATAATGCGCTTTGGATTTTCAATTTCCTGCCTGGCATATTTTTCCCCTTTTGGGCATTCATTATCCTTAACAGATACGATTTTTTTATTATCAATGCCCACATTGATCACACAACTCTTCGGGCATTCTATGCACACCATCTTCTTCATTTCCATTTTATTCCTATTTAACCCTTATGAAATCCGCTGCCATTTTACCCGCCAACTCGCTGTCCCTTGTTGCCCAATCAACAAGGTCATAAACTTTATATGCATTCCCGCAGACAAAAACCCCCGGAATTGAAGTCATATTTACCTTATTTGATTTGGGGCAGTTTGTCCGTTCGTCTATTTCTACGCCCGCCATTTCTATAAGTTCATTCTCTGGTATCAATCCCACAGAAACAAGAACCGTATCGCAGGCAATATTAAATTGTGTCCCTGGAATTTCTTTTAACTGCCTGTCAACTCCTGTTATATCAACGCTTTCAACACGGTCTTTCCCGTTAATGAACTTTACCTTATGCCTTAAATAAAGAGGAATATTAAAATCTTCCAGGCACTGGACAACATTGCGTTGAAGCCCTTTTGTCCTATCCATTATTTCAATAACAGCTTTCACCTGCGCTCCCTCAAGGGTAAACCTGCGCGCCATTATAAGCCCTATATCCCCGGAACCTATAACAACAACATTTTTTCCGGGCATTAATCCTTCGATATTTATCAGTTTCTGCGCCAGGCCCGCGGGAAAAATTCCTGCAGGGCGCGACCCGGCAATATTTATCATTTCCCTGGTGCGTTCACGGCAGCCAGTCGCCATAATAAGGGATTTGGCTTTTACTGTTTCAAGTTTTCCGAACCGCAGGTATTTTAAAACTTTATCCCCGGCCAAATTAACTACAAAGGACTTAAGGCTGATCTCAATTTCAGGTATCGCCTTCAGCTTATCGATAAAACGTTCCGCATATTCCGGCCCGGTCAGAATGTCATTGAAATATTTGAGGCCGAACCCTGTATGAACACACTGGTTCAATATTCCCCCCAGGCAGTTGTTGCGCTCTATAAGAAGTATATCGCGGATACCCGTGTTATAAGCAGCAATAGCCGCAGCCATTCCTGCAGGCCCTCCTCCTACGATAACTAATTCTCTTTCATTCATTTAACGAAGTTCCCCGATTACGATCTCGGATCCTCTGCCTCTTTTGGTAACTGTTGTAATATCAATATTCAATTCCTTTGACAATATTTTCATTATTCTGCAGGTGCAAAAACCCCCATGGCACCGGCCTGCCTGGGCGCGGGTTCTGAATTTTACGCCGTCAAGCGTTTTTGCGCCCCTTTTTATAGCGTCGCGGATTTCTTTTACTGAAACCATTTCGCAACGGCATACTATATCCCCGTATTCAGGGTCTATTTTAATAAGTTTTTCCAGTTTTTTTAAAGGAAGCGCAAACAAGTGTGTTGTTTTCCTGCGGTGTTTTTTAAAATGCGGTTTCTTCTTCAGTTTTAAACCGTTATCTTTCAATATCCGGGCAACCATTTCAGCTATAGCGGGAGCCGCTGTTAAACCGGGCGACTGGATGCCTGCCACATTTACAAACCCCGGAACTTTATCTTCGTGCCGTATAATAAAATCCTTGCCTGCAATCGGGCGCAAGCCAGCAAAAGATGTAATAACATGTTTTTTATCTATTTTGGGCATCATTTTCTTTACAGCGCTGAACACTTCTTCAATCCCTTCATCGCTGGTTGAATGGCCTTCTTTATCTTCCTGTTCTTTTGCCGTAGGCCCCACCATGGGATTGCCGTCAGCAGTTTTGATAATCAGTATTCCCTTGGTATGTTCTTCCGGCAGAGGAAAGATAAGATGATTGCTGATATGCTCAAGTTTCTTATCCAGTATATATTCCTCGCCTTTGCGCGGAGATATTTTAAAATCATCAATGCCAATCATTGCAGAAACTTCGTCCGCATACAACCCTGCCGCATTTACTACATAACTGGTTTTGAAAACAGAGTTTTGTGTAATAAGTTCAAAATTGTTTTTACCTGCGGTTTTTATATTTTTTACTTCCGTATCCGTAAATATCTTAACGCCGTTATTGGCTGCATTCTCGCTTAAATCATAAACAAACCTGTATGGGCTGATAATACCCGCTGTTGGCGCATATAGAGCGCTGACAACTTTATCGCTTAAATTGGGCTCGTGTTTCGTAAGCCACGCCTTGTTTACTATTTTCAAACCGCGGACACCGAGTTTTTCAGCGTCGGATTTAATTTGTTTGAGGTGTTCCATATCGCTTTCACTAAATGCAACTATTAGTTCTCCCACTTCCTTGAAATCAATACCAAGCTCGAGCGCTATTTTGCGCGTTAATTTATTTCCGCGCACGCAAAGTTTACCCTTCAATGATCCTGGCGGGTTTTGCGTGCCCGGGTGTATTATACCGCTGTTGGATTTTGAAACACCAAATGCCAGCTCAGTTTCTTTTTCCAAAAGCGCGATTTCCAGCTTATAGCGGGATAATTCATGCGCTATCGCACTGCCTACTACTCCTCCGCCAATAATAATTACATCATACATTTTCATAAAATAGTCCGCTTCACAGCGGTTCCCCAGCCTTCGTAAAGAGAATCAGATTCTTTTTTATTCATCTTTGGCATGAAAACCCTGTCTTTTTGCCAGTATTTTGCTATATCTGCAGAGGATCTCCAATAACCAACTGCCAAACCTGCCAGGAAAGCGGCGCCAAGAGACGTGCTTTCTATTGTTTTCGCTCGGATCACAGGAATGCGCAGAATGTCCGCCTGAAACTGGCATAAAAAATTATTTCTTGTTGCCCCGCCGTCAACTTTAAGGTTTTTTATTTTTAATCTTGAATCCTTTTTCATCGCTTCCAGCACATCTTTCGTCTGGTAGGCCATGGCTTCTAATGCCGCGCGCGCCAGATGCGCTCCGGTTGTTCCTCTTGTAATGCCTGATATACAGCCCCGAGCATACTGGTTCCAGTAAGGCGCGCCTAACCCCGCAAGGGCAGGAACAAAATATACTCCCGCATTATCTTTTAAAGACACAGCCATTTTTTCAGTTTCTTTGGCTGATTTTATTAAACCTAACCCGTCACGCAGCCATTGCACCGCAGCGCCCGCAATAAATACCGCTCCCTCCAGAACATAAACAGGCTCTCCATTTACTCCGCAGCCAAGAGTTGTTATTAAGCCGAATTTAGATGAAATGCGCGTCTTGCCGGTATTCATCAGCACAAAACTTCCTGTTCCGTAAGTATTCTTTATTGTTCCGGGCTCAAAACAGGCCTGGCCGAAAAGAGCCGCCTGCTGGTCCCCTGCTATGCCTGTTATAGGAATGCCTGCAGGCAATTTTCCAATCTTTACTGTTTTTCCAAAATATCCGGAGGATTTTTTGACTTCCGGCAATATCGACTTTGGAATTCTGAATAGTTTAAGGAGGCCGTTATCCCATTCCTTTTTTTCTATATTGAAAAGCATAGTGCGCGAAGCATTTGTATAATCAGTTGAATGGCTTAACCCGCCGGTAAAGTTCCAGAGCACCCAGGCATCTGTTGTACCGAAACAAAGCCTGCCCTGTTTTGCTTTTGCCGCGGCGCCCGCGACATTTTTTAATATCCATTCTATTTTTGTTGCTGAAAAATATGCGTCAATCGGAAGCCCGGTTTTCTTGCGGATAAGTTGTATGTTTTTTTTATCCCGGGCCAGGCTTTTGCACCTTTCTGCTGTTCGCCTGCACTGCCAGACAATTGCATTATAGACGGGTTTATTTGAAATCCTGTCCCAGATGACGGTTGTTTCCCGCTGGTTGGTAATACCTATGGCGGAAATTGAGTTTTTCGGGATTTTATCAAGAATTTTTTGAATGGAATTATTAACGCTGGCCCAGATTTCTGCAGGATTATGTTCAACCCGGCCAGGGGAAGGAAAATACTGCCGGAATTCTTCATACGATGAAGCGACTACCGCCCCTCTTTTATTATATACAACAGCCCTGGTACCTGTTGTCCCCTGGTCTATGGCTAAAATATATTTCATGCTAAATTATTATACTAATTTAGGAGAAGGTTTTGAAGCGTTATTTAAGGAGAGAAATGCCTTCGCTTTTAGCTGTGTTTATTATCAGAGAAGAATTACTGGACCATTCCCTATCGGAATAGTACATAATATCAATAGGTTTTCTTATTTGTTTAACCAGCTCTCTGTGTATACCCCGCGTAAGCTGTACTTTTTCAAAAATATCTTTGTTCCTCAGGTCCTTAGAAATTACCATTATGTCTATATCGCTGTCAGGCCTGTTTTGTTTTTTAATAAATGAACCATAGATGATGATATCATCAAGTCTTAAATGCTTCGATAGAAATGATTTCTGAATAATTTGTTTCGTTTTTAGTATTTTGTTTTTAAACATTTTAGTAATTTATCTGTTTGATTAAGTATGTTTTTGGTTTTATTTTTATTGAATTGTTTGATTAAAGATTTTAATTCTTCAGGGTATCTTGTTGGAATACTTAATTCATTTAGGTCGTCGATTAATACTTGCAAATTGTTAGGTATTTCTAAACCTATTTTTTCAGCTAAATAAGTTAAATCATGGGTTTTTGGTGGATTTTGTTTTAATACTTTTGCATATAAACCCTTTAGAGTTTTTTCAACGGCTAAATGGCACATAAAAACCGCATAAATATATCTGCCCGTTTTAAACATGGCTTTTGCGGTATTGAAATCATAAACCGATTGTTCAATCCATTCTTTGGGTAATTTATAGTGTAAATTGTTCATGATATGATCCCATGCTTTTCTGTCTATCTAAATGATACTAAATTCGAGCTTCCTTTTCAAATGGTTTCTTTACTTTATGGAGCGGATTTGAAGCGGTATTACTGTTTAAGCTCTTATCATTACAAGCATCATTTTGAATCTCACTTTGGCGTTTAAAGCGTGAGGTTTATTTGCAGGCATAATAATCATTTTGCCTGTTTTAACATTAAATGCTTTCCCTGAAATTAAAATCTCCGCTTCGCCGTCAAAAATATAAACCATCGCATCATAAGGGGCTGTATGCTCGCTTAAGCCCTGCCCTTTATCAAAAGCAAAAAGAGTTACTGTCCCGGGTTTTTTATCAATAGTCGTCCTGCTGACCACCGAACCTGTCTGATAATTCACAAACTCAGATAATTTTAGTACCTTTGTTGTCAAATCATTTCTACTCGCTTGTTTTTCCATACAAATTTCCCCCTGCGGTAACAGTTTCCATTCATTGATTACAGCTAATTATTTCAATGCTTAAATGCGATAGTTCGTGTACTTCCTGCAGCAAATTTTTATATTCATTTAATTCTTTTGGTTTTTTTGCAACCAGGGATATGATGCAGGAATAATTATTTTGCCCGACTTTCCACAGATGCAAATCAGCTATTTTAGTATCATTATCGCTTTCAATTATATTCCTGATTTCCTTTTGCAATAAATCATTTTTATCTCTGTCCAGCAAAATAACTGAAGTGTCCTTTAATAACTGAAAAGACCACCCAAATAGCAGAATCGAACTTACAATACCCATCAACGGGTCAAGGAAATTCAACTGCAACAGTTTTGCGCCCAATAACGCTATAATCGCAAAAACGGATGTTAATGCATCGGCAAGCACGTGCAAGTAAGCGGATTTCATATTCAAATCATGGCCAGGATGATTTTTATGGTTATGTTC
>JAHIVV010000066.1 GCA_018816525.1 Elusimicrobiota bacterium | reverse complement strand
GACTTTGCTTACTTCGGGAAAAGCCCAAACACGAAGTTTTCCATCCCTCTCTGGCGGAACAACCCCAGCGCCGGTAATAGTTAAATCCGGCAGTTTAGGCGTAGCGGGCAACGCTGCCGATGTTTTTCCTTTAACTATAACCGGTTCTGACATATTCCCTGCGCCATCAGCAACCGCTAATTTAACTTCTATGTCCGCGTTAGGGTTAAGGTCGTCCAATACTATTTCCTGTTCTGTTCCAAAACCTGCCGGAAAGGGTGTTTTCCAACGTTCTATTTTCTTGTCATCAACCCATATATGATAAGCAGCAGCATCTTCAGGAACAGAAACAAAAATACTTACTGCTCCTTTGTCCACATGAGCTAATTCAGGCTTTGGCTTAACATTTACAAGCAGTGGTTTTTGAGGAGGAACATTAGCATCTTCATAATTTACAACTAAATAAGGACCGTTGTTGCCTGATTCACGTGAATAAACTAAATTATCAGCAGTTGTCTGGCCCGACTCATCCATAACCAAAATTCCATAGGAGGCATCGCAAATAATTGCTTTAACTATTGGAAGTGAAACATCTACAGCTATCCATCCATCGCCTAGCTTCTGCATTTCAGTATGCTGCTGCAGTGTGTTGCCGTTACCCATAGTAACATCAGTCAAATCTGAACCCGGCCAGCACCAGGAACATTTTTTGTAACTTGCTTCAAAAAATGTGGCTCCGTTATCTGTTTCATCAATTGTATAATTTCCCTTCCCTTCAATCCAGTCGTTTGAAACTGTTGAAAGGCCAATTTTTCTTAAAAAATTAGTACTGGCTTCACAAAGAAAAAGTTTTGCGCTTTTAATTTTTTTCCCTTTTAGTTTGCTAAGGTCAAAACGTAAAATAGCCATTTCCTCAATACCTTTAATTTTAATACTGCCCGTTGCGCCCATATTGAGATTTCTTTCATCTGCATTTTTTTCTTTATAAGATGAAATCCCGGTATCCTCTGTGCAGGTAAACTTCAACTCTGCAGACTGAACTACCGTTGACAACGATAAAAACACACTGACTGAGGCCGTGCAAAACAAGATAAAATTACGCATAATTACCCTCTTTCTCTTATTTATGAAGTAAAAAATGTTAAACATTAGATTCACGCTTCTACGTTTTAATAACTTTTCCTGTTTCCGCTGATTCACTTGCAAGCAAAGTAATTCTTAGTATCTCTCTGCCTAATTTTGAATCTACTACCGGTTTTCGTCTACCTAAAATCTCATCTATGAACAAATTTGTATCTTCTTTTAGTGTTTCGGCAAAGGTATCAACCTTAGGTAATTCTATCTCAAAATATCCTTCTTTATCTGTTTTTCCGGAGAACTTCATTGCATGCTCATCCCCTCTATATTCGATATATCCTTGTTCCCCGGTAACAAGAAGTGTATTCGGAGAAGCTGATGTAAAACCAACTCCAAATTCTATTACGCTATATATTCCATTTTTAAATTTCATTACTGCATAGCCGGTTTTTATTTCCCTGCATTCCTTTTGAAGCATATATTTTGTCGCATATATACTTTCAACTTCTCCAAAAAAAGCCATTTGATAATCAATAAAGTGCATATGGCAGGTACAGAAAAAATCTCCCGCTAACTTCGGATTCCAGTACCATCCATTAACTCCCTCCGCAAAGTAGCGATAATTAGCTGACATTAGTCGCCCAAATCGCGGCAGATTATTCATTATAGTTTTATGCTGAATTTCAAGACGCGGAGTTAAACCATCATGCAGTACTACTTTTTTCCCTTCTGCCAATTTTACCAATTCATCATACTGCGCCAAGTTTTGCACCATGGGATATTCTGAAACAGTATGTTTACCATTTTTTAGCGCTTCCTTTATAATCTCATAGTGAAAAATATTCGGTGTTGAAATCGCCACTGCGTCCACTTCAGGCGAAGAGACAACTTCCCTGTAATCTTTGGTTATCTTAACGTTATATTTTTCTTTTAGCTTTTCCCACTTGTTTTCATCAGTTTCACAGATGAGTGTCACCTCAGAGTCTGGATTTTCTAAAATAGCGCTGCCTCTCCTCTTAGATATGCCTCCACCTGCTCCAACAAGCCCAAACCTTATTTTTTGTTTGTCTAACACTTGTTATCCCATCCTTACTTCAACCTGTTAAAATCCACTCATCACTTATCTGCTCATTATACCTTAATTTTTCTATAACGTCAAGTGGTAAAAAAACAGACTGCACTAAAAATTTTATGATTTTAAATAATTATAATCAGATTAAGGCGTGAGATATGCTTAGTTGCCTTCAACTTTGGTAAGAACTGCCGTAATGGAGCCTATGAATATTTTTGAGCTGAGCAGTACAGGTAGTTTTTTGCTGTCAGCGGTTACCCAGATCCAGAGACGGCCCTTTGCTTCGAATAAACCGTTCCCTATGACAAAAGGCTCGATTTTGTAACACTCAAAACTGCCTGCCGGTACGCTGACTTTCTCTTTTTTATAAACCATTACTTTGAGCGAGTATGTTTTGTCGCCGCTTTGGCCGTCTATAAAATATGTTTTTCCAGCTTCCAGGTTTAAAGTCCTTACGTAATAAAGCGCCGACAAAACATCCTGTGTAAAAGCGGGCATCGGGATTTCCTTTTTTGAGACGCACTTTCCGTTTCTGCCCTCCATAAACGAAAAATATTTATTCACGTTATCAAAAAACACTGTTTCTTCTTTGATGTATCCGCTCTCGCGCTGGCGTTTTTTGTATTTATGCGAGCAAATGCTTTCAACATCTATCCAGGACTCATCCAAATTCCTTGCTTTGTAAAACACATCGAAAAAAGGGAGGGATTTTGCCTCCATAATCAAATGAAACGCTTTGCGATTGTTAATTTCTTCAATATTTTCAAGCCTCATTTCAGCATAACCGGCGACAATTAAACCCCATTTTACATCATAGATAAGTTTTTCACCATTTTTAAATGCATTATTTTCTACCCGGCGCCACGTAAACCCCGAAGGCCCGGGCTGGCCAAGAACAGAAGAAATTCCAGCGAAATTGGCAAAAAAGAATAAAATCAAAGACAGCAAAAACTTACGCTTCCCTTTTTTTTGTTCCTTTAAACTGTTTTTTTGATTTGGACTGTCGCTTATTACCCATTTTGCCGCAGCATATAAATTCTTTGCGATATAATCCGGCTTTACCCCGGTGTACCCGCTACCAATAAGAACACCTTTTCCTCCGAATTTTTTTGCAAATTCTACATCAGTCATTTTATCGCCGATACAATAACTTTTCTGCAAATCAATATTTGCTTTTTCAGCAGCCCTTTTGGCCATCCCTGTATTTGGTTTTCTGCACAAACACTTTTGTTCCGGCAGATGAGGGCAAAACTCAATTTCATCGAACCTTATGCTGTTTAAAGAGAGCACGCCCGCAAGTTTGTCATGAATAGTTTTCAGCTGGTCCAGCGTTACAATATTTCTGCCTATGCCTGACTGGTTTGTAACAAGAATCAGCTTAAACCCGTTTTCAGAAAGCATTTTCATGGCAGGGATTGCGCCTTCTATAAATTCCAGCCCTTGCGGGTCATTAAGATAACCCTTATCTTCTATTATTGTGCCGTCTCTGTCTAAAAACACTGCTTTATTTTTTTTCATTTATTGAAGTTTTAAAACTTTATTTATTTCTCTTTCGAGCGTTTCTATACTTTCAATTTCCAGCTCGATTTTCAAAATATATATTTCCGGCATGTTTATTTTTTTCTCTCCGGCAATCTTTGCTTCCAGTCTTACGGCATCTTTTTCAGTCGTTACAATAACTCTCCCGGAATATTTTTCTGAAAGCTTTTTAACATCTTCTTCTGAGTACCAGTAATGGTCCGGGTAACGCATGCTTTCGGTGATTTTTATATCGAGGGATTGAAGGGTTTTCTCGAAAGACGCCGGATTTCCTATACTCGAAAGAGCTACAACTTCTTTCCCTTTAAACTGGGCCAATTCAATGGTTTCTCTGGTTAGTATTTTCTCCAAATTCACAGGTTTATGCCCGGCTTTAATTATAGGCGTTTTTTGATTATATTTTTTTATCATCGACGTAATCGTTCCGATTTTTCCTTCATCAACAAATTTTGAATTTGTAAGCAATATGACTCCGGCTCTTCCAAAAGCTGAAAGAGGTTCTCTCAAAAAACCCAGCGGCAGCAATTTGTTGCCACCAAAAGGATTTAGACAGTCAACAAGAACCACATCCAAATCTCTGAATAAACGGCAATGCTGAAACCCGTCGTCCAGCAAGATAATATCCGGATTAAATTTTTCTATTGCATTTTTCCCGGAAGAAAATCTGTCCGGACAGACAATGACAGGAATTCCAGGTAAATTTCTTGCTATCAGGTATGGTTCGTCGCCTGAAATTTCAACATTTACCAAAATCTTTTCCTTATTAGAAACAATCAGGGGAACCGTGCCGGCTGACTTTCTTTTATATCCTCGGCTTAAGATAACTATTTTTCTTCCTTTCTCCAGCAGTAACCTGGCCAGCATAATCACAGCAGGCGTTTTTCCCGTGCCCCCCGTAGTAATATTCCCCACACAGATTGTTTTTCTCGGCAGACTGCGCTGATTTTTTGTACAGGCCTGATGCCTTATTTTAACGGCACAGCCATACATAAGCGAAAGCAGCCATAAAAAAGGATAAAACATTGTTTTCACTTATACTCCCAGGATAATCTTAAAATAAAACCATTTTAAATTCCAAAAATCATGAATTGAAGAATTCGTAAATTCTTTCCATTCAATTCTTGGCAGTTCGTACACATCATCTTTTTTGTCGATAAGGCCAGAATAGGTAGAGCAGGCGCCGGTATAGCCGTTTTCTTTTACAAAACCTTTAACTGTTGGATTAAACCTGCCCATTGGATAACAAAAAATCCTTACTTTTTTTCCGGTTATTTTTTCAATTGCTGTTTTTGAATATGCAATTTCATTTCTTGCCTGTAATACTTTTTCTGTTGCCAGGTTTACGTGGGTCATCGTATGGCTTCCGAAATTTATATATTTTGCCATGCCTTTTATCTCTTTCTTTGTCAGTCTTTCTTCCGGAGAAGTCCTGTCGTGTTGAACCTTGCGGCCTATTTCATTGACTACAAGAAATATTGTTGCGGGATATTTGTATTTCTTAAGAACCGGGAGTGCGTTTATGTAATTGTTCTGGTATCCATCATCAAAAGATATCGCAAAGGTTTTTTTGGGAAAAGGCCTGTTATTCCTGATGCGGTTAATAAATTCTTCAAGCGGAATAGCTTTATACCCGCGCCAGTTTAAATATTGCATCTGTACCGTAAATATCCAGGGTGAAATGTAAAGCGATTTGAGGCCGCTTTTGTATTCCCCTACATTGTGGTAATAAAGTATAAAACTCTTTTCCGAGAGATCTTTTGCGATGTATAAACCACCGACAACAATCAGCGACAGTAAAATTAACCGCTTCATGACATTAATTCCTCATAGACCCCAATTGTGCTTCTGCCCATTTTTTCTATGGAAAACTTGCCTAAGATCAATTTTTTCCCGTTTTCACCCAATTTTTTAAGGTCTGAATTTAAAATTTTTATTATCCCGGACGATAAATCCTCTGCCGTGCAGGAATTAACAAGAATACCGTCATATTCATTTATAACAACTTCGGGGATGCCTCCGGTATTTACGGCTACAACTGGTTTACCTGCTGCAAGCGACTCAAGGATACACATGCCCAGGCCTTCGTTATAAGAAGGCATAACCGTTAAATTAACAACAGAAAGAATTGCCGGGATATCATTTCTGAAACCCGTAAAAATAACATTATTGCCTAAATTCAATGAATCCGCATAATTTTTTATTTCGCCGGCGAGTTTTCCGATGCCTGTTATGATAAATTTTATTGAAGGTGCTTTTGAAATGACTTTTGGAATTCCTTCTATTAGAAATTTATGACCTTTTGTTTTGTCCATCCGCGTAATTACACCAATTACCGGTTCTGAACCTATATTGAATTCTTTTTTTACCCGTTCGGTTTCATCCGGAGTGACGGTTAATTCGTTTACATCAATTCCGTCTACGATAACTTCCACTTTTTTGCTGTCCAGAGAAAAATCACTGACCAAATCCGCTTTGATTTGCTCTGACACGGTAATAATTCTATCAGCCAAAGCATACATCGCTCTGTTAATTACCTTTTTTAAACTATTCTTGCGAAACGCTACGTTTCGCGTAAAAACAACCTTGGCGCCGGTTATCTTGCCGGCTAAACCGCCTGTACGGTAAAACACTGATGAGTGAATATCTACAATTGAAATTTTATGGGTTTTAAGTATTTTTAAAATTTTCAAAAAGCTGAAAATTCCCATACCTCCGATAGGCATAAAGGTATAGACGGCCAGGCCTTCCAGGGCACATTTTTCTCCTAACAAGGCGCGCGGCGGGCTGACAACAATGATATTATGTCCCTGCTTTTTCAATTCCTTAATAAGCAGAAACGCCCTCTTGGCCCCGCCCGTCCAATGTTTTGACCCCTCAAGAATTAGAATGTTCATTTTTTTTCCTGATTTTACATGTCACAGTGACATGTCACAGTATGTCACAGTATCTTGTTACAGTAAAATATAGTGCTTAGTCGGATCTGTTTTGCTTTTTGCAACAGATTTAATAATTTTTCTTTTTTCTAAATCTTCTAAATCCCGCTGGGCAGTCCGGCGAATACAAGCAACTGTTTCTTGGTATTCATTTACATTTATTCTGCCAAACTTTAACATATATTTCAAAGCCTTCTCTTGTCTTATATTTATATCCATCTTCTTAATCTTCTGAAGTTTTGCATCCATTTTTATCAGCTGTTCGCCCTTATCCCTGATTTCTTCCATCTGTGAATGTAATCCTCCAACAAAATACTCGAGCCATCCGGTCATATCCATATTATTATTTCTGACAGACTGGATTGCTTTATAATATAACGGACGGTCTTTATCATAGTATTCGGATATAGAAAACAGTCTCTTGAAATCATAACCGGTCTTATAAAGAATAAGGGTGGATAATAAACGCGCAGTTCTTCCATTGCCGTCAATAAACGGATGAATATGCACAAACTGAAATTGGGAAATCCCGGCATTTAGAACCGTGGAAATGTCATTCGCTTCATTTATCCAGCATACGAATTCTCTCATTAAATGCGGTACTTCAAGCGGCGAAGGAGGCGTATAAATAATTTCACGGGTTCTGGAATTGGCCACATAGTTTTGAATTTTGCGGTAATTCCCCGGATCTGCCCTTTCACCCCTTACGCCTTTAACAATAATTTTGTGAAGTTCACGGACAATACCTTCTGTAACCGGATCTTCTTTACCAAGATATTTTGAAATAAAGTCCATCGCCTTTTTGTAATTTAATAATTCAAGTTCGTCGTTACGATCCACTCCGGAAACTTTCTTGCCTTCCAATATGCTTTTAGCCTGTTCCAAGCTTAACGCTGTGCCCTCAATATGCGTAGAAGAATGCGATTCAAGTATAAGCGCCTTTTTTTGCATATCTGCCATCCAGTCATCTTTAAGCTTAATTGCATCAAGAAAACCCCGGACGCGCTCAATCTCAACAAGCGCACTGTTAATCTTGGGAGTAATAATAAATTTCGGATTAAATACCATTTTTAATCTCCTAATCTTTGCAGGGCTTACCCATTTTAACCTTAAATTTTAATCGTTCACTAATCGTTTACTAGCTATAAACACTATCATTCCGCAGGCGAACCAGAAAAAATATACTGTGTTGCCCCGAAGGTTGTAATCAACAAAACCATGCACCATAAAATCTATTACTGTGCCAATGCAACCCAGCAGCACTGACTGCATAAATTTATTTTCTACCGAATGCAAACCCTTAAATCCAAAAACAAGAATACTCCCGACAAAAATTAAAAATATAATTAACGAAAATATGCCTGATTCCGCGCTCAACCCCAGGTAAGTATTGTGATAATGAAAATGCATTCTTTTTTGAAAAAGACCAGTATCCATTTTTTTTTGCAATAATTCATTATAAAAAACATCAGAAAAAGTTTCCGGGCCTGTGCCTAAAACCGGGTTTTGTCTTATTTCATCAACAGCTACCCTCCACATGCTTATTCGTTCTGTCTCCAGGCCAAAATTAAAAGTATTCATAATTCTTGACCTGGTAGAAGGCACCACCAGTATAATGATAACAGCGGCAAGAGGAATAAAAATAAGGTTCTTTCTTTTATAAATAATCAGGACAAGCAAGCTTACTATCAATCCTATCCAACCTCCGCGAGTTTGGGTAAACATAAGACCCAATGCCATAACTGATGTTGAAACTAAATAAAACAGTTTTTCTTTCTTTCCCTTTGAAATTATTCCTATAAAAAAGGTTATAGGAATAAGCATTGCTAAAATACCGCCTAATGAATTCGGATGATCCCAGGTACCAAACGCCCTGCGTATAACATCATGGTTGCTAAACATACCTAAAATATGTTTTGTTGTATCACCGTAATTAAGAATGGTGGTACCGGTTAGATACTGAATTATACCGTACAACGATTCAACAACGGCAAAAACTGTAAGTATTTTAAAAAGTACGGATATATTTCTTTTTTTCCAATCATAACTCAAAACCGCAAAAAATACACCGATTTCACCCAAAAGATAAAATGTTCTGGTAAAGCTCTTGTAAACATTTACTGAAAATATGCTTGAAAGAATAAAAATAATAATGAAACCTGCAAGAATAATTTTAAACCAGGAAGTTTTTTCTTTTTCCAGAGTAAATCTTCTATAAGCAAATATCCCGATAATCCACCCAAGCAATGCTATAACTATGCCAGCAGCCTGGCCAGACATAGTCCAGCTTACCGTAGCAGCGAATAAAAGAAACCCTATGTAAATTAAATTTGAGGACAACTTTTTCATAATAACTCTGTAACCAATTTTTCTATTTCTTCAACGGTTATTCTATTAATACATTCCAATGTCTTGCATTGATGCGATTTTTTTAAAGTACAGGGAGAGCACCCCGGATTTTTCCAGATTGTTTTTATATTGTTTTTTTGCGGCAGAGCTTCCCCCGGATCCGTGGGCCCAAAAAACGCTACTACCGGTACTCCCACCGTGTACGCAATATGCATGCCGCCGGTATCACCGGTAATATAAACGTCAACCAGTTTTAAACAAGCCGCAAGCTGATTTAGAATTGTTTTATTTATGAGATTAATGACTTTTTCTTTGTCTTTTACCCCTGCTATTATTTTCTCTCCGCGGGCAATATCATTTTTTGAACCGAATAAAACTATTCCAAAATTATTTCCCTCTGTGGAGACAAGTGAATCTATTAACTGTATGAATTCATTTTCAAGCAGGCATTTTTCTTTTTCCTGGGTTCCCGGGCCGATTCCTATCAATTTATGAAATTTGGCTTTAAATCCACCCAGAGTTTCCTTTGCAAATTTTTCGTCTTCAGGACCCACCCAAAGCTCCGGGTTTCTATTTTCAATATTCAACCCCAAAGCTTCAAGTATTCTTACTGCTCTGTCCAACCGGTATTCTCTGCCCGTTTCTTTAAGGCTGTGCGTCAACAGGTGGCCGCGTTTGTCATAATTGAAACCTGCCCGGTACTTTATGCCGGCAAGCCAAGCAATTAAAGCGGCGTTATAATTTCCTGAAAGCAGTATTGCCAGGCCGTATTTTTCTTTCTTTAGTTTTTTTACAAGTTCCCAGGAGTATTTAATTGATTTATTGCGCGAATCATATTCAATTATCTCAT
>JAHIVV010000065.1 GCA_018816525.1 Elusimicrobiota bacterium | reverse complement strand
TAAAAACCCGGAAAGAACAGCTGTTATTAAAAAAAACGGAATCAAAATATCCGGCTTAACAAAGAAGAATACAAAAACCAAAATAACAACAAACCCAAATGAAATAGGAACCGCAAATCTTGTCCTGATTTTCGTGAAATCCTATGATACTGAATCCGCTACAAAATCCGTCTTACCCTGCATAAATAAAGAAACGATCATCCTTTCTCTCCAAAATGGCCTTGGTAATATTGAAATAATCAGAAAATATTCAGTCAATAATGTTTTTGCGGGAATTACTGCCATTGGCGCGACTCTTATCGGCTGGGGGAAAGTTAAACATGCCGGGAAAGGAGCGACGATAATCGGAAAAAGCGGCAGGGCTAAAGAAATTGCAAAAACATTCAATAAAACCGGAATTGTTATAAAAATCAACAATAATATTGATTCAATTATTTGGTCAAAACTTGTACTAAATTCCGCTATTAACCCTTTGGGGGCAATTACCCAGATGAAAAACGGAGAGCTTATAGAAAATTGTTATATTAAAGACAGTTTAATTCAAACTGTAAAAGAAACAGCAATGATAGCTAAAGATCTGGGTATAAAACTGCTCTATAAAAATCCAGAGAAAGAAGTTGTAAATGCATGTAAAAAAACAAAAAACAATACAAACTCCATGCTACAGGATATTTTAAATAGAAAACAGACAGAAATTGAATATATTAACGGGGCCATAATAAAACAAGCGGAAAAACTTAAACTTGAGGCACCTTTGAATAAAAACCTTTATTCAAGAGTAAAATCCATTGAAAAAAAACCCTGAAATAATCCAAATAATTAACCGCCTGAAAAAAACTTATCCTAAGGCAAAAACTGCACTAAATTTTACTAGCCCGTTAGAGATTCTCGTAGCAACAATCCTTTCTGCACAATCTACTGATAAGCAGATAAATAAAGTGACTTTACTGCTTTTTAAGAAATACAAAACAGTAAAAGATTATACAGAAGCTAATTTGAAAGAATTCGAGCAAGATATTAAATCAACCGGTTTTTACCATAATAAAGCAAAGAATATAATAGGATCTGCCAAACTCTTACTCAAACACTTTAACGGCGCTGTACCAAAAACAATGGATGAACTTGTAACTCTTCCTGGAGTTGCCAGAAAAACAGCTAATATTGTTTTAAATAATGCGTATGGTATAGTTGTCGGGATTGCAGTAGATACGCATGTGAAAAGGTTATCCTACCGGCTGGGGCTGACAAAAAATGAAGATCCTGTCAAAATTGAGCAAGATCTCATGGCCCTTGTACCAAAAGCTGATTGGGGTATTTTCAACTCACTGCTTGTAGAACACGGCAGAAATATATGCGACGCAAAAAAACCAAAATGCAGTGAATGCATATTATCCAATATTTGCCCAAAAATCGGCATATAACCTTTACTTTTAATCCCCAGTTTGGTATAATTTTTTACATCAGAAACATACTAATTATTAGGGGATAATTTCATGAAAACCGCAGTTCCGTCTGACCTGGAAATAGCACAATCAATAAAACTAAAACCAATAACAGAAATCGCAAAATCTACCGGTATTAACGAAGACGAATTAGAACTTTATGGCAATACAAAAGCAAAAATTAAGCTTGAAACTCTCAAAAGAATAAAGAACAATCCTCAGGCCAAATACGTAGACGTCACTGCCATAACACCCACCCCTCTTGGTGAAGGAAAAACTGTCACAACAATAGGCGCTTCGCTTGGGCTCGCAAAAATTGGAAAAAAAGTAATCACTTGTATCAGACAGCCTTCTTTAGGACCGGTTTTTGGCATTAAAGGCGGAGCGGCAGGCGGCGGATATTCCCAGGTACTTCCGATGGAAGATTTTAATCTTCATTTAACAGGTGATGTGCATGCTATCAGTTTAGCGCACAACCTTGGGATGGCTTTTCTCAACAATGCTATCTACCGCAGGCAATTAGATATAGACCAGAAAAAAATTTTATGGCGTTATGTTGTAGATATCAGCGACAGGTTCTTGCGCAACATAGTAACAGGCTTGGGCACTACCGATGATGGTATTCCGTTGTCCACGGGTTTTGATATTTCAGTAGCCAGCGAAATTATGGCGATACTTGCCCTTACCACCGATTTAAAAGATATGCGTAAAAAAATAGGTAAAATGGTAATGGCATTCACTCATGACAACAAACCCGTAACCGCTGAAGACCTCAAAGTTGCAGGCGCAATGACAGCCTTAATGGTTGATGCAATAAAACCAACACTGCTTCAAACAACCGAGTATACTCCCTGCTTTGTACATGCCGGGCCTTTCGCAAACATTGCGCACGGAAATTCTTCTATTATTGCGGATCAAATTGCTGTCAGGCTTAGCGAATATGTGGTTACTGAATCCGGGTTTGGCGCAGACATTGGCATGGAAAAATTCATGAATATAAAATGCCGATATTCCGGGCTTGTGCCTAACTGTGTTGTTATGGTTTGCTCAATAAGAGCTTTAAAGATGCATAGCGGCAAGTTCAAAGTTGTTGCCGGCAAACCGCTGGATGAGGGCTTAATCAAAGAAAATTTGGGCGCAATTGAAGAAGGAATTTGCAATCTTGAAAAACAGATTGAAAATGCGCGTTTGCACGGAGTTCCTGTAGTTGTGGCCATAAACAAATTTTCTACTGATACGGACAACGAAATTAAACTTATAGAAAAAAAATCAAAAGAATTCGGTGCAGAAGCCGCAGTTTTAAGCGAGGTCTGGGAAAAAGGCGGCAACGGCGGAAAAGAACTTGCTGATGCAATAGTAAAAGCTTGTGAAAAACCCGTTAAATTCCAGCATCTTTATTCACTTGATATGTCCATAAAAGACAAAATTCACACTATAGCTACAAAAATTTACGGCGCAAAAGATGTCCAGTATTCAGCCTTGGCTGAAGAAAGAATAAAGCTTTACACACAAAACGGATGGGACAAATTGCCGATATGTATGGCAAAAACTCATCTTTCTTTGTCCCATGACCCGACTTTAAAAGGCAGGCCAAAAGGTTTTACTTTAACAATAAGAGATATCAGAGCATCGATAGGGGCAGGATTTTTATATCCCCTTTGCGGAGAAATGAGGACCATGCCGGGCCTTCCATCTGTACCTGCCGGAACAAAAATTGATATTGACGACCAGGGCCGTATAGTAGGATTATTTTAAATGCTAATGGATTACACAAAATTCAGATTAAAACCGGACGAGGAAATCCTGGAAGCTTTTTCAGGCAAGGAAAAAATATTTCTTATATCCTGCAAAAAGTGTTACAGGGAATATACGCACGAAGATGGAGAAAGCGAGGAATGCAGTACCTTGCCAAAGTTCCTTAAAGACAATAATAAGAAATTTACGGGATGTATAGACGTAGATTTTCTTTGTAATTTGCATCATACCAAGCAAATTCTTGCTGGTGCAAATTTAAAAGATTCTCAGGCCGTCGGTGTTTCATCATGCGGACTGGGTATTCAATCAGTAGCTGAGATAGTTGATTCTTTGCCAGTCTATGCAATTGCTGATTCAATACCTCAGGCAAACAATAATACCTGCTTAACTGCCTATCACGGTATAGCCCTGACACCTCAAAAATGTGCCGGATGCGCGCAATGTTATTTAAATCTCACGGGGGGCATTTGCCCGATAGTTGACTGTTCAAAAAGCCTGGTTAACGGACAGTGCGGCGGGGCAAAAAACGGCAAATGCGAAGTAAAAAGCAAAAAAGGAACCACAAAAGACTGCGCTTGGGAAAAGATTTATTTTAGATTGTCAAAACAAAACACGCAGATTGACAATATCACGAAATCAATCCAGCTAAGAGATAACTCAAAACCAATGTTTTCAACCGTAAACACCTGTTTGAAAACCAATATAGAAAAAAGAAACCAGAATTTCTACGGCGGAATATATCCCTTTGAATTCAAAGAAACTACTGAATATAAGGCAATCGAAACATTCCCTGAACCGGATTTAGTAATAATTCCGTTATCACAGCACACAGGCGCGCCTTGTGAGCCCATTGTAAAAGCCGGGGACAAAGTAAAAAAAGGCCAGAAGATAGGTGATTCGAAATCATTTATATACGCTCCGGTTCATTCAAGCGTAAGCGGGGAAGTAATTTCCATTGAAGAAACAATACATCCCCTGATTCAAAAAAAAGTGTTTGCTGTCAAAATCAAAAATGACAAGAAAAATGAACTTGATAAATCAATAAAATCTGTCAGTAATTTTGAGTCACTCTCTAAAGATGAACTTATAGATATTATCCGGGACAAAGGTATAGTGGGCATGGGCGGAGCCATGTTCCCGACCTATGTAAAACTTCAGCCGCCTAAACCTGTAGACACTCTGCTAATCAATGGGTGTGAATGCGAGCCTTACCTTACTTCCGACTATAGAGTAATGGTTGAAAAGAGCGGCGAACTTATTACCGGTATCAAAATATTAATGAAAATACTTGATGTCAATAAAGCTATTATCGCTATAGAAGGCAATAAACCGGAAGCAATTGAAAAACTTAAAATAAAAGTTTCTGGGTTTGATAAAATCACTATTGCAGAATTGCCCACAAAATACCCGCAAGGAGCGGAAAAAACATTAATTAAAAAAATACTGGGCAGGGAAGTCCCCGCGGGAAAGTTGCCTCTTGATATCGGGGTTGTTGTTTCAAATGTGGGCACTGTTGCGGCGATAAATGACGCAGCAGTAAACGGCATGCCACTAATTGAAAGAATTGTAACTGTATCTGGCAAAAAATGTATAAAACCCGGGAACTATTTGATTAAAATCGGGACACCGATTAAAAATATCATAGATTTTTGTTTTTCGCCTGATTCGGATTGTGTATTTAAAATGGGCGGGCCCCTGATGGGAGTAATCCAAACAACAGCTGATTCTCCGGTAATAAAAGGGTCCAGCGGTTTAATCGCTGTAAAAAAACAAGAGATTGAGCCTATAGAGAACAGAGCCTGCATTAAATGCGGCAGATGTGTTGACGTTTGCCCTATGGAGCTTTATCCTTTATTTTACGCCTTATTCAACACGCAACACAGGTATGAAGACAGCGAAAAACAAAATATAAAGTCCTGCATAGAATGTGGATGCTGCGACTACATCTGTTCGTCAAAAATTCCGTTAGTTAAGATAATAAAGGATACTAAGCTGATACTACAGAAACCAAAATGTTAATTACGCAACTTAAACCAAAAGAAGAACTGATTGTAAAACTTGAAGCGCCCATTTTCATTTTCAAATGCATCGGGTGCAAGGAAGTTTATTTTCCTGCCATTGAAATAGATTCTTTCATCAAAGAACTTAACCAGAACATTTCCGGCAACGTAACCCTAGACTATATATGCAACGATGATTTCGCAAGCAATTATATTAAAAAACACATAGAAGAAATAACGAACTCAAAATCTATACTTGTTTTCTCTTGCGGTGTAGGCGTTCAGACAATTGCAAAACTTCTGGAAGAAAAAATTGTTTTAACCGGCTGTGACACGCTTTATTTAAATGGTTTTCAAGGCGTTACCGTCCAACCCAATAATTGCGGCCAATGCGGAGAATGTTATTTGAATTCCAACGGAGGGATTTGCCCTATAACCGCCTGCAGCAAAAGCCTCCTCAATGGTTCTTGCGGCGGGGCAAAAAACGGCAAATGTGAAGTCAGTAAAGAAATGGATTGCGGCTGGGAAAGAATCTACAGAAAATTAGAGAAAGTTCAGGACACCCAAAGAATCTCAAAATCTATCAGAGTGCGCGACTATTTTAAATTAATTTAATTTCTTGAAAGAGAAAAAATTATGAAGCTAAAAGAACTTTTTGACAAAGGCAAATTCGTTATTACTTCCGAAGTAGGCCCTCCGAAGGGCTGGCAGATTGACAAAACAATCCATGAAGCAGAAAGCCTAAGGGGAATTGTTGACGCCATTAATGTTACCGATAACCAGTCTTCCGTAATGCGTTTCGGTTCATTAGCTTGCTGCCATCTGATAAAAGATAAAGGATTGGAACCTGTGTTTCAGGTTACCTGTCGCGACAGAAACCGCATTGCTCTTCAGTCTGACATTTTAAGTGCAGCTGCTTTTGGCATTGAAAACATGCTTTTACTTACCGGCGACCATACAACTCTTGGCGACCATAAAGACGCAAAACCGGTTTTTGACCTGGATTCAGTATCCTTGACATATGCAGTTAAGAAGCTTGAAGGCGGTATCGACCTGGCAGGAAATAAACTCGAAGGCGAGCCCCCAAAATTTTGTATCGGAGCTGTTGTTTCGCCTTGTGCAGACCCGATTGAACCTCAACTAATAAAAATGGAACATAAAATCAAAGCAGGAGTTCAATTTTTTCAAACTCAGGCAGTTTATGAAGTAGATAAATTTGCAAAATTTATGGAAAAAGCTAAAAGCTGGGGAATTCCGGTAATGGCGGGTATAGTTATTCTCAAAACAGCTGGGATGGCAAAATTCATGAATGAAAATGTAGCAGGCATTCACGTACCTGATAATTTAATAGAAGAGCTTAAAAAAGACAAAGAAAAAACCAAATCAGGCCAGACAGGAATAGAGATTGCGGCAAAACTGATAAAAGACCTCAAGCCTCTCTGTCAGGGGATACATTTAATGCCTCTAGGCTGGGACGACAAAGTGCCAAAAATCCTTGAACTGTCCGGGATAAATAAATGAGCCAACAAATTCATAAAGATTTTAATGAAAACTAGAGTTTAAAAAAATGGGATTTTTCTCAAAATTCAAATTGAAAAAGTTCCTGGCAAAAACGCTTAAGAAAGAATGAACAAACATATTGAACAACCTCTTAACAAATATTTAGATGCGTTAGCGGCAAAGATCCCTTCCCCGGGCGGGGGCAGTGCTGCCGCATTAGTTGCATCTACGGGAGTGTCTCTGCTATGCATGGTCGCAAATTTTACTATTGGCAAAAAAGGCTACGAAGAACACCAGCCTGAAATCAAATCTATACTTGCTAAGCTTGAAAGCAATCGTTTAAAATTGAATGAACTTATAGATAAAGACACTTACGTTTACGAAAAAGTTTCTGTCGCTTACAAACTTGCAAAGAACACGGACGAAAAAAAAACTCAAAGGGAACTATCAATCCAGGCAGCATTGAAAGAAGCAATATCTGTCCCCTTTGAAATTATAGAAATTTCCATTAATTCTATTCCTGAGGCTCATAAATTAGTCAAAATGGGTAATAGGAATCTTATCAGTGACATAAGCTGCGGCATGTTTTTTTTAAAAAGTGCTATAGAAGCGGCCCGCGATAATGTAACAATTAATCTCAATAGCGTCAGTGATAAATCATTTGTTAATAAAAAAAAGGATGCGACGGAATCATCAATCAATAATATTTTTCCTGAAATTGACAAAATTATTAATTCAGTTAACGCCATATTAAATACTTAACGAAATAGGAAAAAAGAATGTACTATCCTTTCCTGGGGAAATTATACTTTATCTGTGCTATAACGACATTCATCCTAATGATATACACTTTTTTCAGAACCAAGAGAAGTGCATTGCACGTCGAATTTACCGTAGTCCTTGGGGCAATAACTATAGCTTTTATATCCAAAAGCTTACTTTTTTTTACTCAATCTCAATCTATGTGGCTTTTAGCTGAAAGAATTGTCCTTTCTTCAAATTTCTTTTGTTGCGCAACGATCGTTTTGATGGTTTATAGCTATTTGGAGAAAGAAATAGACTTAAAGCTTATAACATTTCTTTATTTTACTGCGTTAATTTTATGTTTTGTTGTTTTCACTCCCTATGGTATTCAAAAGGTAACGAGTATATTTCCATTAAGGAGAATAAACGGTTTTGCTCTTGTCTTTGTAAAAATTTTAGTTCAAACCTATATAATCTATTCAGGTTACTTGATTGCGGCTAATTATTTTAAACTACAGGGGTCAAGAAAGCCCCAAATTCAATATTTTCTTATTGGTCTTATAACTTTAATGATTGCAGGTACTATTACGTTCACAATTTTATCCACTTCTCAAAACAATATAAACGTTGCTACTTTTGCCATAATTTTACTCTTTATACCCCTGGGAATAATTACTTACTCACTCTCTCCCTCATTACTGAACACAGAATTTATGTTTTTTAACGTTTTTAAATATTCGTTCCTAGCAGTAATCTTAATTAGTTGCGAACATATATTTTTCCATCTATTGCATCTGGGCCATACGATGTCGCTTATAATGTCTATAGGAATCAGCGGAGCGATATATTTTACTTTCTACAGGGATAACGAAATATTTCTGGTTATTGAACGTTTTGTCTTAAAAAAAAGAACCCGTTATTATCAACTGTTAAATGAAACTTCAAAAGCTGTTGTTACGATTTTGGATATAGATAAACTATGCGATTATGTTATCAACTCAATACATAATGCATTAGGGTCTGAAAAAATAGCTGTCTTTTATGTGGAAAAAATTCAGAACAAAACTTTGCTTAAACTGCAATGTTCTTACGGTCTTGACTGCGTAAAAACAAACTATATTTTTAATCAAAAACTCATTCAGTTGCTTGAAACAAATAAACAACCGCTCATTCTTGATACAGCTTTCCAAGCATTACCAAAACAGGAATATAATGACATTATCAATGAGCTAAGCGTGTTTGGCGCAATGCTCGTTTTACCATTAGTCAGTAAAAATGAACTAATAGGAATAATGACTATTGACCAGAAAAAGTCTGACGGCACTATTTTTGATATTCAGGATGTTGAAATACTTGAAACTTTGGCAAACAATCTGGGTATAGCCATTAAAAACGCAAAACTATACAAAGACCTTGATGATATCTATATTAGAATAACAAGAGCACTCTCGCAGATACTCGAGACTAAAGACACATACACAGTCGGGCATTCTGATAATGTTACAAAATATGCGATTGCAATCTCAAAAAAACTTAATCTGCCGGAAATGGAAATAGTAAAAATCGCTCAAGCGGCTATGCTTCATGACTTGGGGAAAATAGGAATACCCGATTACATTTTGGAAAAACCTACAAAACTAACTCCTGCTGAATGGGAAGAAGTTAAACTACATACGGTAAAAGGCGCAAAGATTCTTGAATCTCTTCCGTTTCTGAAAGAAGTGTCAGAAACAGTAAAACACCATCATGAACATTACAATGGTTCCGGTTATCCTTCGCATATAAAAACGAGAGAGATTCCGCTCGGATCCCAAATACTTGGAGCCGCAGACGCATTTGATGCCATGACCACTGAACGCCCTTATAAAAATAAAAAATTAGATATTGATCAGGCCGTAAGCGAACTTATTAAATACAGCGGCACTCAATTTAACCCTGAAATAGTAAAAGTATTTATTGAATATATAAAAGAAAAGAGGGACAACTATGGCGGCACAGCTAATTGACGGCAATAAAATCGCAGACAAAATAAAAAACGAAACAAAATCAGAAATTGCCGGCTTATCAGCCAAACTTGGAAAAAAACCTTTCCTCACGGCGATTCAAATAGGTAAAAATGCAGCAAGCAGTGTTTACGTAAAAAATCAAAAATCATCCTGTGAAGAACTAGGAATTGATTATAGATTAATCGAACTGCCTCAGGAAACAGATGAAAGAAAAGCAGTTCAAACCATAAAAGAACTTAATTCGGATAATTCTGTCAATGGTATAATCCTGCAAATGCCTGTTCCGCCGCATATAAATGCACGCAACGTCCTGGTTGAAATTGCGCCAGAAAAAGATATTGAGGGTATTACACCTCTAAATCTTGGCAAGTTATTATACGCCGGGGTAAACCCGGTTATTGCGCCCTGTGCCGCTCTTTCTGTTATCGAATGCTTAAAATCAATAGCTATCGAACTTAAGGGCAAAGAAACTGTAATTGTAGGCCACAGCGAGATTGTAGGGAAACCTATTTTACTGATGCTTTTATCTTCATTAACTGAGTCTCTTACGCCCACTGTTTGCCATATAGCAACAAAAAACCTAGCCAGCCATACTTTAAGAGCGGATATACTAATAGTTGCCGTGGGAAAAGCAAGCTTTATAAAAGGAAACATGATAAAAGAAGGCGCTATTGTTATTGACGTAGGAATAAACCGCATTAAGTTAACAAATGCTGATGGTAATCCAGTTATAGATGAAAAATCCGGTAAACCTAAAATGAAAACTGTCGGCGATGTCGATTTTGAAAAAGCTTCAAAAAAAGCCTCGTTTATAACACCTGTCCCGGGCGGGGTTGGAGCTGTAACAACTGTGCTTTTAATGAAAAATCTCCTTCATTTGTGGAAACAACAGTCAGGCGATGCGGTTTCCGCATCGTACAAAATACTTTAAGGAGCCTATAAAAAATGAATATAGTTAATGCAAAAATAAATTTTTCTACCCAGGGTAACAATCAGATTGTTGATATTACTGAACAAGTCAAAAACGAACTTAAAAAATCTAAACTATTAAGCGGTATAGCAACGATTTTCGCTCCCGGAGCAACCGGCGCAATTACTACAATGGAATATGAGCCAGGCTTGGTCAAAGATTCCCAGAAATTCATTAACCAGCTGGTCGACGATAAAGGACAGTTCAACCATGATTCAGGTAATCCAAAAGGCAATGCGCCTGCCCATATCAGGGCTTTTTTGTTTGGCCCCTCCATAACAGTGCCTTTTGAAAACGCAGGGTTCCAGCTTGGAACCTGGCAGCAGATTGTATTTATAGACTTTGACAATCGACCAAGAAACAGGGAAATAATAATTAAGTTTTTGGGCAATTAAGAGAGGTAAGTACCCAATATCCTTCCAAGCGGATAGCATTGGGTATTAGAGAGGTAAAAAATGGTGTCTTTGACGGAAATTACAGTTACAATCACGGTGATAGTTTTTATAGTTATCCTGATTATCCTTGCAAAACTGAGCAACCAGCTGGATAACCAGGCTAATATGATAAAACAAATTGCCAGAAAACTTGTTGAACAGGAAGAGACAAATAAATGGATGGTAGATCTCATGCGCGATAAATTTGAAAAAATATCAAATAAAATTGAAGGAAAAACTGACGATATACAATGGAAATAAAAAAACCTATCTTACAAGTAGCCCTCGATTTTGTAGATTTAAACCGCGCAATTAAACTTGCCCAGGAAGCTGTTGAAGGCGGCTGCGACTGGATCGAAGCCGGAACACCTCTTATTAAATCTGAAGGCCTTAATGCAATTAGAGAACTAAGAAAAGCATTCCCCGGTAAAACCATAGTCGCTGACATGAAGATAATGGATGTTGGCAGGACCGAAGTGGAAATTGCTGCAAAAGCCGGCGCGAATATCGTCTGCGTGCTGGGATGCGCTCATATGGAAACTATTAAAGAATGCGTTGATGCCGGCAAAAATTACGGCGCGCGGATAATGGTAGACATGCTTGAAGTAAAAAACATTCCTGAATTAGTAAAACAGGTTGAAAAATTAGGTGTAGCTTATATCGGAGTTCATATACCAATCGACGAGCAGATGACCGGAAAAATATCTTTTGATACGGTAACAAAAATTGCAAAAATAACCAAACTGCCTATTGCAATAGCCGGAGGCATAAATTCCGAAAATGCGGCAGACGCAGTCAAAGCCGGAGCTTCAATAATAATTGCGGGAGGTTCTATTACAAAATCAAAAGACGCTAAAAAAGCCGCTTTTGATATAAAGAAAGCTATCACCCAAAAAATAAAAATCAAATCAGAACTTTTTAAGCGGGTTACATCTGAAAATGCCAATGAAATTGGTGCAATACTAAATAAAACATCTGTAGCAAATGTCTCAGATGCT
The DNA here is from genome assembly GCA_018816525.1 of Elusimicrobiota bacterium. Taxonomy (NCBI): domain Bacteria; kingdom Pseudomonadati; phylum Elusimicrobiota; species Elusimicrobiota bacterium. The sequence continues at coordinate 13,866 of JAHIVV010000065.1, read as the reverse complement.
CTCCATAGGGCATTGCCGCTCAAAGACATTTACTCAGTATTTAACGGAGTAAAAATATTCGGGCCGGCTGTAACCGTAAGAACTTACCCCGGGGATTGGGCAAAACCTGTTGAAGCCATTGATTTGGCAAGTAAAGGAGACGTTATAGTAATTGATGCCGGCGGTGTTGAACCTGCAGTATGGGGCGAGTTAGCCACAAGTTCGGCCATACAAAAAAAATTGGGCGGGGTTGTTATACATGGCGCCATCCGCGATGTTACAGATATACGGAAGTTAAAATTCCCTGCGTTTGCAAAAAAAATAACACCCCAGGCCGGTGAACCAAAAGGTTTTGGTGAGATAAATATCCCTATTGTAATATCGGGTGTACCAGTTTCGCCCGGCGACTGGATAGTTGGAGATGATGACGGAGTTATTGTTATCCCAAAAGAGAAACTTGCCGAAACCACCAACCGCGCAATGGATGTCCTGGAAAAAGAAAATAGAATCAGGGAAGAAATTCACCGCGGTAATACACTTGCGAAAGTTGCTCAGTTGCTAAAATGGGAAAAAAAATGAAATTCAAAGGAATACCGACCACTCTAGGAAGCGTACCCTTTAAATCAGCTCCTGAGGCTGTGAAACTATTATTTAAATATACTCCCGAATTGCCTGCCTGGCCGCAGTTGCCAAAACGCAGTTTTAAAGAAAACATGTATGCACAGTTTTCGGAAAATTTTCCTGGAATCATAGTAAATGAAAAAGAAGAAACAATTTGCGTCGATACCCAAAAAGCATTCAACAGCCTTGAAATGTTTTACGAACATTATCTGTCAAGTGATTGGGATTATTTTTCAATTTCAGAAGGGTATGCCGCTGGTTTTTATGAATTGAAATCTCAAATTTCAAATTTGAAATCTGGAATCCTTGGCTTAAAATGCCAGATTACCGGCCCGCTCACTTACGGCCTGACAGTAAAAGACGAAAAAGGCCAGGCAATATTTTATAACGAGCAATTAAAGGATGTCGTGCTAAAACACATAGCTTCAAAATCTTTATGGCAAATAAAACAAATTTCAAATTTCAAATTTGAAATTCCTATAATCTTGTCTCTAGACGAACCCTATTTGGCCGCTTATGGCAGCGCATTCACGGCAATATCGCGGGAAGATGTGATTAATTCACTGTCTGAAGTCATTCAAACCATAAAAAATAATGCCGGCAACATACTGATAAGCGTCCACTGCTGCGCCAACACGGACTGGTCGGTTTTAATTGACAGCGGAGTTGATATACTTTCGTTTGATGCTTATAATTTTTTTGACAGCTTGCTCCTCTATAAAGAGAAAATGAAACATTTTATTGACAAAGGCGGAATCCTTGCCTGCGGAATTATTCCAACAAATGAAGAACAAATCACTAAAGAAAATCCCGGCGCTCTTGCGGATAAACTAAAAAAGGACCTTGAAAAACTTTCTGCAAAAGGTATTGATAAAAATAAGTTGTACAACCAAATACTAATTACTCCGGCCTGCGGGCTGGGAAGCTTAAGCAGTGAAAATGCAGAAAAAGCGTTAATGATGCTTTCTGAAACATCAGCAAACTTTAAATCATAATTTTGGATCCCGGAAGGGAGGAGAAAATCATGCATATTGCCGTTATAACACCAGGGGGAGACGCACCCGGAATGAACGCCGCCATCCGGAGTGTTGTGCGTATTGGTTCATCCTACGGATTTGAAACAACAGGAATACAACTCGGCTATGCCGGATTGCTTAAAGAAGATTTCATCTATCTGGACAGGCGATCTGTCGGAGGAATTATCCAATGGGGCGGTACCATTTTGAAAAGCTCGCGCTGTGAAGAAATAAGGACCAAAACCGGAATTGAAAAAGCCGCAAAAATACTCTTAAAGCATAACATTGATTACCTTGTCATAATCGGAGGGGATGGTACTTTTAAAGCCGGCCAGAAAATCTCAAAAACTTCCGGGATCCCTGTAATAGCCATACCGGCCACAATTGATAACGACATCTTTGGAACCGATGAAACAATAGGTTTTGACACCGCTATAGATACCGCAATAGACGCCATAGATAAAATCCGCGACACAGCAGCGAGCTTTGAGCGTATCTTTCTGGTAGAAGTCATGGGAAGGGAACACGGATTTCTCGCCATTAATATCGCCTTGGCTTCAGGCGCAGAATTTGTTCTTATTCCTGAAATGAAATATAATATAAACACAATCTCAGAAAAAATCATAAAAATGAAAGAAAATGGAAAAAAATCCATTATAATCATATTTGCAGAAGGCGCCGGGAACGCTACTGAGGCAGCAAAAAAAATCGAGGCGATCACAAGCTTCCCTGCCAGAGTCAGTAACCTCGGCTACATTCAACGGGGAGGAAGCCCTTCAGCCAGGTCAAGGATTTTAGGTACTCAATTTGGCAATTATGCAATTGACCTTATCCGAAAAAAGAAAAAGAACCGCGCAGTTGTGATGCAGAATTGCCGGATAACTGACATCGACTTGAAACTTGTAACATCAAATGAAAAGAAAATCGATTTATCCCAACTGGATATAATCGGAAAGGTAGCGATATGAAACTTATTAAACTCTTTTTGATTGTTTTAACCATTGCTTCGCTGTACGGATGCACCCACGTTATTAGAGAACCTCTTCCTCAAATAAAAGTTGCTATACTGCCGATGGATAATCAGACAACAAATATGGACGGCCCCAGGCTGGTTCGTGAAAAGTTTTACAGAAGAATGCAGGAGAAATACGGCTACATAACCCAGCCTATTGAAGAAACTGACGCTTTATTAAAGGAAATGGGCATAACTGACGGCGGCCAGCTGAATTCTGTAAAACCACAGGATGTAGGAAAGAAACTCAATGTTGACGCCTTGATTTACGGGAATTTACTTGTTTTTAAACCAGTCAGGGTATCTTTGGGCGCTGTCTTAAAGGTAAGTTACCGAATGCTTGATACAAATACCGGAGGAACTCTCTGGGAAACCGAAGACGGCATTTCGGCATTATCAAAAATAAACCCTAATGAATCTATTGCTGAGAATTTACAAAATTTGTTTAAACGGGCGGCTGTCGAAAAGGTAGTCCGCATTCCATTGGACGAAGAAACTTACAGGCTTACGCGCCGCATAGCGGCTCAAATGCCGGAAAGATATTAAATTTAGGAGGTCTCACATGAAGTTCAAATTGTTAGTTGTAAGTTGTTTTGTAGCAGGTTTAATAGCAGGGTGCGCGCCAAAAACCACTATTAAAGAACAAGCCACTGCCGTAAACGTAAGGAGTGAAATAAAAGAAGGCCAGCAGGTAGGCCCAAGGAAAAAAATTGCAGTAATAGCCTTTGAGAATAAAACAGCCTACGGCCAAACCAGGCTGGGCAGTTCTGCAAGTGATATTTTAACCACAGAACTGGGAAAATCAGGCAGGTTTATTTTAATTGAAAGAGAGAAACTTGATAAAATTATGGCAGAAAAAAACCTTCAGCAATCAGGCGCAATTACTCCTGACCAGGCAGCAGCGACAGGCAAGGTACTTGGGCTTAACGCAATAGTAACAGGAAGCATATCTCAATTCGGCGTAAAAACCGAAGGTGAAGACTATCTCGTTTATGAATCAAAAAAACAAATAGCGGAAGCTACGGTAGATTTAAGAATAGTTGATGTTTCTGACGGCAAAATACTCTGGACAGATTCAGGGAAAGGCGTTGCACAGAAAAAAGTTTCGGCCACTTTGGGAATGGGCGGCAGGTCCGGGTATGATGAAACCCTTGAAGGTGAAGCCTTAAGAGCGGCAATTGTAAAATTTGTCAATAATATAATTGAAAAAATCGACAAAATGGACTGGTATTGTTATGTAGCTGAAGTGGACAATGATAACATTTATCTTGATTCAGGAAAAGAATCAGGCATTGCCGTAAATTCTAAACTTAAAGTAACGCGCCCGGGAAAGCCAATTGTCAGCAAATCAACCGGAATAACAATCGGCAATGTAGAAAATGATGTCGGAACTATCGAAATAGTAAAGTATCTCGGTGAAAACGGCGCTGTAGCAAAAGTTATTTCCGGTGATAAACCGCAATCCGGTGATATTTGCAGGGTAAAATAATGCATAAAGATTTATTGGTTGCTTTTATCGTTTTTGGAGTAGTTTTCGGCGCAGGGTATGCATTGCGTCAGATGTTGTTTAAATTTCTGATAAACTGGTCTTTGAAAACCAAAACCAATATTGACGCTATAGTAATTGCTTCAATTAAAACACCTTTTCTTTTTTGGGCGGCGCTTCTGGGTATCGCGTTCGCTACCAGAGCTACTTCTTTATCGCCGAATATTACTATATTCATTGATAAAGTGGCCATCGCCATATGGGTGATTTCACTTACATTGGTAGTCTCAAAAATAATGGGTGAAACCATAAAAACCTATTCGGATAAATTCCATACATCGGCGCTTCCGGTTACCACTCTTACTACGAATGTAGCGAATATAATCATTTTCATTGTAGGTTCGCTTATAATACTGAATCTGCTGGGGATTTCAATTGCTCCGATTCTAACAACTTTAGGTATCGGCGGCTTGGCGGTGGCCCTGGCATTACAGGAAACTCTGTCGAATTTGTTTGCGGGTATCTATACAATTCTTACAAAACAGATAAACGTGGGCGATTATATTCTCCTTGATTCAGGACAGGAAGGTTATGTTGATGATATCGGCTGGCGCTCAAGCCGTATCAGGACCCTTCCAAACAATATAATAATTATCCCGAACAATAAACTTTCCCAGGCGATAGTCACAAATTATTTTCAGCCTGAAAAAGAACTTGCAATTACGCTGGATTTTCACGTTGATTATAAAAGCGACCTGGAGAAAGTTGAAAAGGTGACTATTGAAGTAGCGAAAGATGTTATGAAATCAATCCAGGGCGGTATTGCAGATTTCGAGCCTTTTGTACGTTTTAATTCTCTTAACGATCTTGGGATTAAGCTTACTGTTATTTTGAGAGTTAGGGAATTTGCCGACAAATATGTTATAGTACATGAGTTTATCAAACGCCTAAAAAACAGGTACGACAAAGAAAATATTATTGTTCCGATTCCATCCAGGAATGTAAATATAAATAAGTAACTATTAAAGAGGTAAATGCCTCATGTTACAGATCGTTTTTGACCTTGCTTTAAGCGGCGCAAAAAAAATCGTATCAATAGCGGACGAATTGCTGGTGAAAGCTGTTAAAGAAAAAGGGCCAGGGCAAAAAGTTGAATTCCCTGAAACGGCCTTCTATTTCCCTATGGCTTACGCATTGCTGGGGCATGAAGTAAAAACACTAAATGACATTTCTGTTCCTTTAAATGAAGCTAAATCACTGATAAAGCTGGAAACTTCCGTAAATTCCAGGCTTGCAAGACTGGGCGTGCTGGAAAGCGGGCTTTCTGCTTTGCTTGGAGCGGAAATTATAACCGGCATTAAATACCTCTATAAACAGGAGCCGCAGCCGGACTGCGAAGGTTTTTTCCCGGATACGATATTAAGAACGCTTGGAATCCAGCTTGTTGACGGCAGGCTTCCGGGTTTTGCCGCTATTTTGGGCGCTGCACCGGATAACAAAACAGCCGTTGAACTTATCCGTGAATTTCAAAAAAGAAATATTTTAATGTTTGTAGGCGCTTCATCAAACGGAAAATCAATAATTGACCAGTTAAAAGAAGAAAAAGTTGAAATGGGCTGGGATAATTACATAGTGCCTTACGGCAGGGATACAGCGTCGGCAATTTATCCTCTTAACTGGGCTATACGCGGCGCTATGACTTTCGGCGGAGTTAAACCTGGTAACGCAAAAGAATGCCTGGCATATACCAAAGAGCGTGTATTCGCCTTTGGATTAACACTTGGGCCGCTGGATGATATAAAAGTTGCCGCCGGCGCCGGGGCCATTGACTTGGGCTTCCCTATAATTGCAGACACTGAAGTACCTGAAATCTTATCTTCAGGCCTCACTACGCACGAAACGCTCGTTAAAGAGTTAAACTATAAAAAAATCGTCCCGCGCTGTATTGAAGTCCGCGGCGTAAAAGTTAAAATGTCAAAAATTCCTATTCCTGTGCCTTTTGCAGCCGCTTTCGAAGGAGAAAGGGTCAGAAAAGAACAGGCTCATGTTGAGTTCGGCGGAAAACATTCAACTGCATTTGAATATTTACGCATGAAAAATATGGATGAGGTTGAAGACGGCAAAATTGAAATAATCGGCCCTGACGCTGATACTGTTAAACCTTCGGATAAAGGGCCGGCTGCGCTTCCTTTAGGAATAGTTGTAGAAGTTGCCGGAAGGAAAATGCAGAAAGATTTTGAACCGGTTCTTGAAAGGCAAATCCATCATTTTATTAATTTCGCTATGGGCATTTTTCATATGGGCCAGCGAGACCAGATTTGGGTCAGGATCAGCAAGGATGCGTTCTCAGCAGGATTCCGCCTTAAACACATGGGCGAAATATTGCACGCTAAACTGCTCGAGGATTTTCCTGCGCTTGTAGATAAAGTGCAGGTTTTAATTTATACAGACAAAGAGAAAGTTGAAAAATTGCTTCCCGATATTCAAAAATCGTTTGAAACCAGGGATCAAAGATTAGCTGACCTTACGGATGAATCAGTGGATCTCTTTTATTCCTGCACGCTGTGCCAAAGTTACGCGCCAAATCATGTATGCGTGATTACACCGGAAAAACTGGGGCTTTGCGGAGCGTATAACTGGCTTGACGGTAAAGCCGCCTATGAAATCAACCCGAAAGGCATGAACCAGCCGATTAAAAAAGGGGAACTTCTTAATGCTGTTTGCGGCGAATGGAAAGGCGTAAATGAATTTGTTTTTGATAATTCTCATAAATCAATTGAAAAATTCAACAATTACGCGATAATGGAATCCCCGACTACTTCCTGCGGTTGTTTTGAATGTATTGTTGCCGTGCTTCCTGAATGCAACGGCGTAATGGTAGTAAACAGGGGCTATACAGGCATGACGCCTATCGGTATGACATTTACAACCCTGGCAGGTTCAGTAGGCGGCGGTAACCAGACGCCCGGCTTTTTAGGCGTCGGGAGAATTTACCTTGCCAGCAAAAAATTTCTTGTACCCGAGGGCGGATTTCATAGAATAGTCTGGATGCCTAAAGAACTCAAAGAAATTCTTAAAGATAAACTCACAAAACGCGCACAGGAACTGGGCACCCCTGATTTTGTTGATAAAATTGCGGATGAAACAATTGCAACAGAATCGGCAGAATTGCTGGAATTTTTGAAAAAATGCAATCACCCTGCCCTAAAACTGCCGCCGTTACTATAACCATAAACCCCCTTAATCCCCCTTTCATAAAGGGGGAGATCATCCCCTCTTTTTGAAAGAGGGGAACGAGGGGAGTTAATAAAAACAGGAGAATACATATGGCCCTAACTGGATTAGACATTTACAAACTGCTGCCTAAAACAAACTGTAAAAAATGCGGATTTCCTACCTGCCTGGCATTTGCTATGGGCCTTGTGGGAAAAAAGACGTCGCTTGATAAATGCCCGGATATAACCGAACAGGCCAAAGAAGCCCTCGCTTCAGCCAGCGAGCCGCCAATCCGCACAATTGTGATAGGCGCAGGAGAAAACAAAATTGAAATCGGCGGAGAAACAGTGCTTTTCAGGCACGAAAAGACATTTTTTCACCCTTGCGGGCTGGGAATACTTATCAGCGATCAAATATCTGCAGGCGAGCTGTCAGACAAAATCAACAAATTTAATAACCTCAAATTTGAGCGCGTAGGCCAAAAAGTTAAATCGGAGTTCATTGCTATAAAAAATGATTCTGAAGACAAAATAAAATTTGCAAATGTTGTAAATGAAGTAAAAACTAAATCGGAAGCCCTTTTAATACTCTTAAGCGATAATATTTCAAACCTGAAAGAAGCCCTTAAAAAAGCGGGGGATGTCCGCCCGGTAATCGGCCCTGCAACAGCCTCAAACCAGGAAGCAATTACAGCCCTTGCTAAAACGCATAATGCAGTATTGCTGGTTTCCGGAAAAGGCCTTGAAGAAATAAATACCATCACTCACAAAATAGCCGCATCAGGCTACAAAGAAATCGTAATTGACCTTTCAAATTCAAAGGAAACACAAGCTCTTGATAATCTCACGCAAGTGAGACGCCTCGCGTTAAAGAAAAGCTTAAGGTCTTTGGGTTATCCTACGCTGTTATTTTCTTCTGGAAAGAATAATTACGAGCATATCAGTTATGCTTCCATGGCAATTGCGAAATACGGTAGTATTGTTATCCTGCCTGAACCTGACGCAACAGTATTCCTGCCATTAGTGACTCTGCGCCAGAATATTTATACGGACCCTCAAAAGCCTGTTACGGTTGAACCTAAACTTTATGCCATCGGCGGTACGCCAAACGATAAATCACCGTTAATTGTGACAACAAATTTTTCGCTGACTTATTTCACGGTTGAACCGGAAATACTAAATGCAAAAATGCCAACCTGGCTGCTTATAGTTGATACCGACGGGCTTTCGGTGCTTACAGCCTGGGCGGCAGAAAAATTTCATGCTGAAAAAGTGCTTGATGCAATGAAAAAAACAAATGTTGAAAACACCGTTTCGCATAGAAAGATAATCATACCCGGTTATGTTTCTGTAATGAGCGGGAAATTAGCCGAAGTTTCCGGATGGGAAGTGCTTATCGGGCCCCGCGAAGCAAGCGGAATTCCTAAATATTTACGTTCAACCTGGCAGGGCTAATGCTCCACAAAGTAAAATTCCTTCAATACAAAAAAGAAGTTGAAATACCGGACAACACCGACCTGCTCTCTGCTATAATTAAAGCCGGGATCGAAATACGTTCTACCTGCGCCGGCCAGGGCACCTGCGGCGCCTGTAAAGTACAAATCAAATCCGGCGAGTATTTCACTTCCGCCTCGCCTTGGATTTCTAAAGAGGAAAAAAATGCCGGTTTTGTATTAGCCTGCCAGACAGCGGTATTAGGCGATATGGTTGTAGATATCCCGGCAGAAACAAAACTGGAAAAAATCCAGGCGATAGGCTCTGACGATGCAGATGATTTTGAAGATTCTGAAAATCTGCCTGAAACCGCAACTCAATTAGAAGAAAACAAATATTCCTTCCAGCCGATTGCACGAAAAATTCATTTAAATATTCCTGAACCGTCCCTTGAAGATATCACACCCGACTTTGAAAGGTTAAAAAGGGAACTGACTGCAAAAACAAACATTGAAAACTTCACTATAAACCTGGCATTACTGCGGGCGCTCAGCAAATTCTTAAGGCAATCAAAGTGGGAGGTAACCGTAAGTATTGCGGAATTTAACGGGACTTTTGAAATCATACACCTGGAAGCCGGGGACACAACAAAAAATTCTTACGGTATCGCTCTTGATATTGGCACAACAACCGTAGTCGCTTATTTAACTGATTTAAATACCCAAAAAATTGTTGCTTCAAAAGGCACTTATAACCTGCAAATGTCTTTTGGGGAAGATGTAATCACAAGAATGATCTTTGCGGGACAAAAAGATGGGCTTCAAAAACTTCAAAAATCAGTACATGACACAATCAACAGCCTTTTACACGCTCTTATTACTGAAAACGAAATTTTCCACAACGATATACTGGCTATTACTGTTGCAGGCAATACAACTATGATTCACCTATTTTTAGGAATAAGCCCTGAATTTATCCGCAAAGAACCCTATATACCGTCAATTAATTTTCCGCTATCTGTTTATGCCTGCGAACTTGGGATAAAAATTAATCAAAGGGGAATAATTTCCTGCCTTCCGGGTGTGGCTTCCTATGTAGGCGGAGATATCACAGCGGGGGTACTTGCCTGCGGCATGCAAAATTCAACTGAAAATTCATTATTGATAGACCTTGGCACTAACGGCGAAATAGCGCTGGGTAATAGTGATTGGATAGTTACCGCAGCATGTTCAGCAGGCCCGGCTTTTGAAGGAGTGGGGATAAAAAGCGGTATAAGGGCGGTTGACGGCGCAATCCAGGAAATAGAAATTTCCGATGATAAAAAAGAAGTCAAATACCAGACTATAAACAATAAAAAACCTAAAGGGATTTGCGGCACGGGTTTGATAGATATCCCGGCAGAATTATTGAGAAGGGGTATAATAAATCGTGACGGCAAGTTCGCCAGCGAGAAAATTTCATCCAGATTGAGAAGGAACATGGATGGCGAGCTGGAATTCGTAATTGCTTACGCTCCGGAGACACAGACAAATTCGGATATTGTGATTACTGAACCGGATATTGCGAATCTTATCCGTTCAAAGGGCGCGATTTTCTTAGGAATCGAAGTACTTCTGCAGGAAATGAACCTGAAATTCGAAGATATAAACAAAATATATATTTCAGGCGGATTCGGAACTTATCTTGACATAGAAAAAGCAATCATGCTCGGACTGCTTCCTGATCTGCCGAGGAATAAATTTCAATTTATCGGAAATTCATCCATAACCGGCGCAAAAATATGTTTGCTTTCAAAAGAAGCCCGCGATAAAGCAAAAGAAACCGCAGAAAAAATGACTTACATAGACCTTTCTACCAATCCTAAATTCATGAATGAATACACTTCCACCTTGTTTTTGCCTCACACAAATATTGACCTATTCCCAAGCGTAAAGAATAAAATATTATGAAAAATAATTATCAAAACCTTTCAAAAGAAGAATTGATTGCAAAAATCCAGAATTTAGAAAAGCGCAAGAAATACGGTTTAGTTTGGGAAGATAAACCCGAAGAAGTGGTTGAGCTTTGCAAAGAGAAATTACCTGTACTGAAAGAAGTTAAAAGCAAAGAAATAATTACTGATAAAAACAAACCCGTAAATTTGTTAATCGAAGGGGATAACTACCACGCCCTTTCTGTCCTAAATTATACTCACGAAAAGAAAATTGATGTAATCTATATCGACCCACCTTATAATACAGGTGCAAAGGACTGGAAATATAACAATAATTTTGTTGACATCAATGATGCTTATCGTCATAGTAAATGGCTGAGCATGATGTCAAAAAGACTGCAAATGGCAAAGAGGTTACTAAAAAGCGATGGCGTACTTATTTGTGCTATTGATGACAATGAATTCTATCATTTAGGCTCATTGTTAGAAGAAATATTCTCAGGATATGAAATTCATTGCATAACTATAGTACACAACCCTAGAGGCATTCAAGGAAACAACTTTTCTTATACTCATGAATATGCATATTTCATTTTTAAAAAAAATCTTGACGCAATCGGTGCAAGAAAGATTAAAGAAGAAGACATCGACTGGAGTAATTTGAGAAACTGGGGAAGTGAATCATCAAGAAGTGATGCACGAAACTGTTTTTACCCTATAATTGTCAAAAACGACAAAATAGTTGACTTTGGTGAAGTTTTAAGCAATAACGTTCATCCCAAAAAGCAAACTGAACCGAAAAAAGGATGTTATTATGTTTACCCTATTGATAAAAATGGCATTGAAAGAAAATGGAGATATGCCCTTCAAAGCGTAAGCGAAGTAAAGCATTTACTAAGAGCAAAAAAAACAAATGGTGACGGTTATGAAATTGAAATAGGCAAAGATTTTGGAACAGTAAGAACAGTCTGGCAAGACAGTAGATATGATGCAAATGAATATGGCACAAAAATTGTCCATAACCTTGTTCCTTCTTCTCACTTTGATTTTCCTAAATCTGTATATAATACCTTTGACTGCATTGCACCAATACTCTATGAAAGGAAAAATGCAATTATTTTAGACTATTTTGCTGGTTCCGGAACCACTGGGCATGCCGTTTTAATGCTTAACAAAGAAGATAAAGGGAATCGTCAGTTTATTCTTTGTACAAACAACGAAAATAATATATCCGAAGAAATATGTTATCCAAGATTAAAAAAAGTTATAACGGGACACAAAGATTATCCTGACATAACAAATATTCAAGCTAACTTACGGTATTTCAAAACCGGTTTTGTTGAAGCTGAACCTACAGATGGAAACAAAAAGAAGTTAACAGAGGAAGCCACAGAAATGCTTTGTGTTAAAGAAGGAACATTTGAATTGGTTTTAAGCCAAAAAAAATACAAAATATTCAAAAATAATGGCCATTACACCGGAATCATTTTTGATCAATTGGCTATACCAGAGTTCAAGAAGAAAATAAAGGGCATTGATACAAAATTCAGCATTTATATATTTTCTTTGGGAGACGATACCTTTGACGAAGAGTTTGCTGACATGAAGCAAAAAATCCAACTTTCTCCAATCCCTGAAGCAATTTTAAAGGTCTACAGAAGGATTTTTAGGTAAAACAATGCAACTGAAAGATTATCAAGAAAAAGCGATGAAGGAATTATTAGCTAAATCCAAAAGCCTTTTGGGTTATACCGGAAGTAAGCGATTGGTTTTTAAAGCACCTACAGGCTCTGGTAAAACCATCATGGTGGCAGAATTCTTGAAATTACTTGTAGATGATAAAGAAATAAAACAGCAATTTTCCTTCATTTGGACCGCTCCAAGACAGCTGCATTCTCAAAGCAAAAATAAATTAGACGATTATTATCAAGGCAACAAAACATTGAAGTGTTCATTTTTTGAAGATTTAGATGATATTGAGATTGATGAAAATGAGATTTTATTTTTTAACTGGGAAAGCATCAATAAATCAGACAATATTTATATTCGTGAAAACGAAAAAGACAATAATCTTACTAATGTCATCAAAAACACAAAAGAGGAAGACAGGCAAATTATTCTTATTATTGACGAATGTCACCATCATGCAACCAGCGATATTTCAAAAAAACTAATAACAGACATCGAACCTAAACTTACAATTGAGGTATCTGCCACACCTATAGTTGAAAATCCTGATGAATCTGTCACTGTTCAGCTAGAAGACGTAAAAAAAGAAGGAATGATTAAAAAGGCAGTTATTTTGAATGCCGAATTTGAAAACATTTTAAAAGACAAAAAAATTCAAAGTAAACTGAGCCAGGGAACTGAAGAATTTGTGATTGACATAGCCCTTAAAAAGAGGACAGTTTTACTTAATAATTTTGAAAAAGAAAAACATGGACTCGTTCCAATTAACCCCTTAGTTTTGATTCAATTGCCTGACAGAAAAACAAATTTAGAAGATGTTATTAAAGAAAAGGTAATTAGACACTTAAAGAAAAATGGAATCACAACAGATAACGAAAAATTGGCAATATGGTTGTCCGGTGAACATGTTAACAAAGAAGATGTTGAAAGGATTGATAGTGATGTAGAAGTTTTGATTTTTAAACAAGCTATAGCATTAGGATGGGACTGTCCAAGGGCACAAATACTTGTTTTATTTAGGGACTGGAAAAGCATGGTTTTTTCTATCCAAACAATTGGACGCATTATGAGAATGCCAGAACCGGACTATGGCCATTATAATTCCGAAAATCTTAATTATGGCTATGTATATACAAATTTGGAAGATATTGAAGTTCAAGAAGATATTGCAAAAGATTATATCTCTATACACTCCAGCATAAGAAACTCTAATTATAAAGCGATAGATTTACTATCCTGTCATTCCAAAAGACAAAGAGAAAAAACAAGATTATCACCTTTATTTATTAACATATTTTTGAAGGAAACTGAAAAGTATAATTTGAAACAAAAAATTGATATTAAATCCAAAAAAGAAACACAAAGAATCATTTCAGACTGGGCTGAAGAAAATATTGATAACTTACCTAAAACGGTTATATCTGGGGATAAAACCATTAAATCAACAAATTATGAATTGCAGAAAACATTTGAATATTTCG
>JAHIVV010000064.1 GCA_018816525.1 Elusimicrobiota bacterium | reverse complement strand
GTTATCGACAGGTTTGTTGATGACGGTTTTATGGAAGTAAGTAACAATAAGTTTTTTATTACTCAAAAAGGGCTTTTTGTTTCTAATAGAATAATGGCGGAGTTCATTTAAGGAGAGATACCCATTGAAATTGTCTATTATTGTCCCGGTTTATAATGAAAAAGACACAATAGAAGAAATATTAAAAAAACTGGATAAACTGCCAATCGATAAAGAAATCCTCGTTGTGGATGACGGTTCAAATGACGGCAGCAGGCAGTTGATTTCAAATTTGAAATCTCAAATTTCAAATATTAAAATCATTTTCCATGAAAAAAACCTCGGCAAGGGCGGAGCCATCCAGACAGGCTTAAAAAATTCGTCCGGAGACGTAATCTGCATACAGGACGCAGACCTTGAGTATGACTGCAACGAAATTCCCAAATTATTTGACAAGTTCAAAGACAACAGTATTGACGCTGTTTTCGGCTCGAGATTTTTGAAGGCCAATCCGAATATCTATAAAAGGTTCCTGCTTGGAAACAAATTTCTTACGTTTCTTACAAATTTACTGCATGGGACTCATTATACGGATACTTACACCTGCTATAAATTGATAAAGAAGGATGTTTTTAGCAAACTTAAAATTGTAAGTTTCCGTTATGAGATGGAAGCGGAAATAAGCATAAAACTGAAAAAGATGAATTTCAAGGTTGTTGAAGAACCTATTAGTTACGCTCCGCGGACTTTGGCACAAGGAAAGAAAATCGGCTGGAAGGATGCCGTAAGAGGCGTCTGGACAATAATTAAGTTGAGGTTTTGAAATGTCAATAGAAATTTCGGTTGTTTTACCGTGTTTAAACGAAGAAGAAACAATCGCCGCCTGCATAGATAAAAGCAAAAAAGCTTTTGCCGAAAGCAGGGTTGAAGGCGAGGTAATTGTCGTGGACAACGGCTCAACAGATAAATCGGTGGCTATTGCAAAAGACCATGGCGCAAAAGTTATCAGGGAAGAAGAGAAAGGTTATGGCAGCGCTTTAAGGCGCGGTATTTCGGAAGCGCAGGGGCAATACATAGTTATGGGTGATGCGGACGATACCTATGATTTTCTGGAAGTGACAAAATTTGTAAATTCTTTAAAAGCCGGCAATGATTTGGTTATGGGGTCCAGATTTAAAGGCAATATTCTCCCTGGGGCCATGACCTGGTCCCATAGATATATCGGCAACCCTATATTGTCGGGTTTTCTCAGGTTGTTTTTTGGCGGAACTGTAAGCGATTCACATTGCGGGTTGCGCGCGTTTACCAAAGAAGCGTACAAAAAGATGGGCCTGCACACCACCGGCATGGAGTTTGCCAGCGAGATGGTAATCCATGCGCTGAAGAAAAAACTGAAAATATCAGAAATAACAATAACATACTATCCGCGCAAAGGCGAGACAAAACTTTCTTCGTTGCGTGACGCCTGGAGGCATATGCGTTTTATGCTTCTTTACAGCCCGAATTATTTGTTTTTAATGCCGGGTGTGCTGATGTTTGTAGTCGGATTGTTTTTGTGTGTAAGGTTTCTTTTCGGGCCTATCTATTTTGCAGGAAGAAACTGGGATATACACGTTATGGTTTTTTCAAGCCTGTTAACACTGCTTGGCTGGCAGATTTTCAACACTGGGCTTGCGGCAAAAATTTACGCCCATCAAATCGGGCTTGAAAAAAGCCCTTTTCCGAAAAAAATGCTTTCTATATTTACGCTTGAACGCGCAATTTCCATCGGTTTTATTTTCTTGACAGCAGGGCTTGGCGTTTGCGCCTATATTCTTATTACCTGGATAAGAGGCGGTTTTAGTTTTGGCGAAGTTATGCCGGGAGCGAATGAATGGGCCCAGCTTAAAACAGCGCTTCTATCCCTTGTTTTTATCGTTCTAGGAATACAAACCATATTTTCTGCGTTTTTAACAAGCATGCTGCAGATAAAATATAAATAATAATGAAAGTATTACTAATCAACGAACCATTTGTTCCGGGATTTTGCCGTACTCAGCGCTGGGCCGCAAGAACCCGCGGAAGGGTATTGCGCGCTCCGGACTGGCTGGCATATGCGGCAGCTGTTCTTGAAAAAGACAATCACGAAGTTAAGTTATATGATTTTCCCGCCAGGGATTGGGAAAAGGATAAAATAGCGGAGTTGGCAAAACAAGAAAAGCCCGACTTTGTTATCCTGGATTCAACAACGCCTTCCATTTACTCAGATATTGAGTGCGCTAAAATAATAAAAGAAAACTCTTTCGCAAAAATTATCATGGTAGGCCCTCATGTCTCCGCTTTGCCTGAGGAAACTCTTCTGGAATCAAAGGGTGCGGTGGATGTGGCGGTAATCGGCGAGTATGATTATACGGTCCGGGATATAATCAAGAATTACCCTAACCTGGCCGGTATCCCGGGAATCGCCTATATTAAGGAAGGGAAGCCTTTTTGTACCGCAAAACGACTTCTAATTGAAAACCTTGATGAGCTTCCGTTTCCTGCCTGGCACCACCTGGATTTGATGAAATATTTTGATGGCGGCAAACTTTACCCTTATATAGATATAATTTCCGGGCGCGGGTGTCCCAATGCGTGTATTTTCTGCCTTTGGCCGCAGGTCATGCACGGTTTTAAGTACCGTTTCCGTTCTCCGAAAAATGTTGTTGATGAGATTGAGCAGGATATAAAACTCTGTCCGCAGGTGCTAAAAGGCGGGGAATTCTTTTTTGAGGATGACACTTTCACGGTAAACAAAGCGCGCGCAATAGAAATATGCGAAGAGATTATGCGCAGGAATTTAAAGATTACTTTTTCAGTCAATGCCCGCGCGGATACCGCAGACAGGGAAATGTTCAGGATAATGAAGAAAGCCGGATGCAGGGAACTGCTTGTAGGTTTTGAGTCCGGGGTGCAGGAAATTTTAAATAAAATGCATAAGAATATTACGGTTGAACAAGCCCGCAATTTTATGGCGCTTGCAAAAGAAGCAAAACTACAGGTTCATGGGTGTTTTGTAATTGGTTTGCCGGGGGAAACAACCGAAACTGCAAATAAAACCGTTGAATTTGGTTTGAATCTGGGTTTAGATACTATCCAGTTTTCAGGCGCGGTACCTTTTCCGGGGACCAGATATTTTAAGATGTGCGAGACTGAAGGCTGGTTGAAATCAAAGGTTTGGTCGGATTGGCTTCAGGAAGGGGAGCAGGCGGGTGTGGTTGAATATCCCGGGATGACAAGGCAGCAGATTGATAAGTTGGTGGATTCCGGCCTGAAGAGATTTTATTTCAGGCCTTCGTTTATGATAAAGTTTTTGCTTAAAACGACAAACAAGACGGATTTGTACCGCAAACTCCGCGGTGCCAAGAATTTTATTTCGTATTTATTAGGGAAAAAATAAAAACTATGCAGCCACAAATTTCGATTATTATTGCTGTTAAGAATGGGGAAAAGACGATCAGGAAATGCCTGAATTCTGTTTTTGCCCTGGATTATCAGAACTTTGAAGTAATTATAGTCAACGACGGCTCAACGGACGGAACCAAAGAAGTTATCAGCTCGTTTAAAATAAGAAAATACGGAAACAAAGAAGCGAGTCTGACTGTTATAGACATTCCCGGGTTAGGCCCGGCGGAAGCCCGGAACATCGGTGTAAAGCAGGCAAAAGGTGAATATATTGCTTTAACCGATGCTGATTGCATAGTTGACGCTAGATGGCTCAACGAATTACTGAAAGGTTTCAAAATAGAACATAACCAGCCCTGGGTCCCGGTTCAGGGCGCCGGAATTGCCGGAGTAGGCGGTGCTCAACTCATTCCAGATGATGAATCAAAATTTGGCAAAACAATCGGCGGTTTTATGAAAGTAATAGGATTTGTTACCGATTATATAAAACCGAAATACGCGGATAATTTAAAAAACTATATGAAAAAAACAGACCATAACCCGACCTGCAATGTGATGTATAAAAAAGAAATCTTTGATAAGGTGGGTGGTTTTCTTAGCGGCATGTGGCCGGGAGAAGACGTGGAGTTTGATTATCGTGTAAGAAAAGCAGGTTTTGCACTTTTATATAATCCTGGCGCGGTTGTTTATCATTACCGGGCAGATAATCTTGAAAAATTCAAAAAGATGATGTTAAGTTATGGAAGAGTCCAGGGAGAACTCGTAAAAAAATACGGTTTTTTCAGAAAAATACAATATGTCCCCTTAATATTGGTTTTTGCATTGTTGATTGAACTGTTGATTGCTTTTTTAAGTATCAAAATAGGAATAGTTTTTATTTTGTCTGCAGTAATACTGACTTCCATGTATTTTTTTGCAAGATCCCGCAATTTAATAATTGCATATAAATACACTGTTTTAATGTTCTGGACCGTTTTATTATGGAACTACGGATTTTTAAAAGGATTGGGGAAACCCAATGTCTAAAATACTGCTGATAGGATTGCCTGCTGACAGGTACACCCAGCCCATGCTGGGCCTGGGTTACATAGGCGCTGCGCTGATGAACAAAGGCCATACAATAAAAGTTCACGATATGGCCTCGGAAAATTGCGGCAATATAGCCCAGATAGAAAAGGAAATCAAAGAATTCAAACCAGATTCCGTCGGAATCAGCGTCCTTACCGCTCAGTTTACCAAAGCAAAAGAAATCGTCAAGGCAATTAAAAAACTCGACACAAAAATAATCACCGTAATGGGCGGCCCGCATATAAGCGCTCTCCCTGAGTATACTTTAAAAACAGTCAGCGAAGTGGATTTTGTTTTTGCCGGCGAAGGCGAAATATCTTTTCCAGAATT
>JAHIVV010000063.1 GCA_018816525.1 Elusimicrobiota bacterium | reverse complement strand
CGAATATTGCGGCAAAAAAATCCTGATTACACACACTCCCCATAAACACAGCAACGACCTGCCCGGGCTGGCAAGCCCTGAAGAACTTGTAAAAAACGCAAAGGCGGATATTGTTCTTTATGGGCATACTCACATACCTAAGATTGAAACTGATATCAGCGGCGTTGTGTGGATAAACCCGGGCCATTTGAAATTAGGCGACGACCGCGGCAAACCAATGAGCTATGCGGTGCTTGATTTAACCGAACATAAATTCGAAGCAAAAATATACAGGTTTGAAGATGATTCGCTTTGGATGAAATATCCCTAGGAGGGATATTTAAATGGCTAAAATAATTCCTTTTAAAGGCATCCGGTACATTAAAGGCTCAAAAAACCTTAAAAATCTTATCTGCCCGCCCTATGATATAATTTCAGAAGAACAAAGAAAAAAACTTACTTCCCTTTCGGCAAACAATTTTGTAAATATTGAACTCCCGGAAAGCAATAAAAAAGCAAAAAAATTCCTTAATACCTGGCTTAAAAATAACATACTTGCCAAAGAAAAAACACCTTCAATATATCTTTATCAGCAGGAATTTGACCTAAAGGGCCGGGTTTTTAAACGCACCGGCTTTTTTGCCGCTTTAGAACTGGATGAGAAATCAATTCACGGGCATGAGAAAACAATCCAGAAACACATTGACCGCCGTTTTGAGCTTTTAAAAGAACTAAAAATTAATACCAGCCCGATTTTCTGCATTTTCCCCGACAAAACAAAGTCAATAACAAAATTAGTGCTAAATGTTTCCAAAAAAAATAAACCTATAGAATTCACGCAGCTGGACAAAGAAAATATTACTCACAGGTTCTGGGTTATCAATGGCCAGAAAACAATTTCCGATTTAACAAATAAGCTGAAAAATGTTTCCCTGGTAATTGCAGACGGGCACCATAGGTGCAGTACTGGACTGTTGTATAAAGAACTCATGGAGAGGAAAAACAAAAAATATGATAACAACGCTCCTTATAACTACATTCTCGCGTTTCTTTGCGCTATAGAAGACCCGGGGCTGGTACTTCTTCCAACTCACCGGGTTATCAGGGCCTATCCGGACATACAGGAAAAAATCAATAAACATTTCACGCTTACCCACTGGGATGGAAAATCAAAACCTCAAATTGTTTGTTATTGCAATGGTGAATTTAAAGTACTAAAACTTAAAAAAGGTTTTTCCGAAAATAAAATTAAAAACAAACTGGAACTTTCTATCGGCGCTATTGTTTTACAGGAATTTGTACTGAACGAAACTGACCCGGGAAACATTTTTTATACCAAGGACCTCGGTGAAGCAATTAAGAAAGCGCAGGAAATCCAGGGGTACGCATTCTTATTGGAAGCGCCTACAATCAAAGACATTTATACGCTGTCAAAAAAAGGCAAAATAATGCCGCAAAAAACCACATATTTTTATCCGAAGGTTCCGGCAGGGTTAGTAATATATGATGTCAGTTAAAAATTGGTGAATGCTTTTCCCGGGTTGTTCCCAAAATTTTAATTAATAAGATTACTAAACAGGTGTTAAGAATGATGAAAAAGAATTGTGAAAAAGGTTTCACTTTAATAGAAATAATGGTGGCCTTGGTAATATTAACTACGGTTATTCTTGTCTATATTGGAACTTTTGGTAATATTTCAAAAGCTTTGTACAGCTCTAAGGCAAAAACATTAGCTACAAACCTTGCGCAGGAAAAAATTAACATATTAAAATCACTTTCATATTATAAACTATTAATCACTGTTTCACCTGCTTATTTTACTGATTTTTCACCTGCAATTCCCTATGATACACAATATTATCCGCGTGAAACCATTTTAGAAGGCGGAATATCTTTTGAACGAATGACTTATGTTCAAGTAGTTCAGGAAATAAACGGAGAACTACAAACCTTTTCTCCAACGACACCTGAAGCAGGGATGAAACTTATTACAGCAACAGTTGTTTGGAGGGAAGGCGGAAGTAAAAAAAAGATACAAATACGCAGTGTAGCTGCTAATCCTGATACAAAAAGGTATAATGCAGTAGTTAATGGTAATGTAAAAAAAGCAGGTACTTCAACAAATATTCCAGATGCCGCTGTATCAATAGTTGAGAATGCAACTTGGATGAATATGACTGACACCTCAGGGAATTATGCCATTACTTTATTAAATGGTAATTATACGATTATGGCTTCTGCCTGGGGATATTTTTCACAGAGCATACCGCTTTCAATCGGACCAAGCCAGACAACCACTATAAATTTCGAGTTAGCACCTATGAGTTCAGGAACAGTTGTTGGAGAGGTGTGGTTAAATGACCACATTGTTATTTCTCAGGTGGTGGCAAGTACAGAGACTGCCGGGACTAATCAGGAATACGTAGAACTTTTTAACCCAACAACTTATACCTGGCAAATTGCAATTAGTTCTATTCCAATAATCGGATTAAAATATCAGGTACAAGATTTGCCAGCGCCGGCGGACATTCCAATAAATTATATTTCCTCCGCCATTCAATCAAAATGTTATTATTTAATCGCAAATACTGTTACAGTAAATGCTTGTGGTATTACAAGAACTGCAGATGCAGTATTTAGTAGCACCACTAATGCTATTAAATGCAGAGAAGATGACAATATAGGTTGCGGCGGCATTGGTATTTACTATATCTCGGATAATTCCTGGATAGATGTAGTCGGCTGGGATTGGAACAGCGGCGCAAAAACAGCCCCGATTTTTGAAACTGATGGTAAAAATGAATTCAGTGGTTTTGAAAAAGGAGAACAACTTGTCCGCAGGTCACGTCCTTCAGAGGTAATTGAAGGAATTGGCAGATGCTATGATTCAAATAACAACAATATAGATTTTATATCTCCCAAACCTCTAATTTATCCGCCAAAAAATAGTTCTAACTCAGAACCAGTTGCTTCCGGTGTTCCGGTAGAAGCGTTTGTCACGGCAAGCGACGGCCTTTCAGCCGGAACTGTCGCACGTCTTGTTGGTTCCCCTCCCGCAAGTAAATTTGAGTTAACTTCAGTTGCTACGGGCACCTGGATAGTAATAATATCAACGGGTGATAAATGTTTAGAAATTTCTAATGTTACAATAATTCCAAATGGTTTAGTCGGTGTTCCTAACAGCGCTACTACCCCGGTCTGGGAAGTTGCCGGCTGCACTTGCGCATTTATTCTATCAGAAAATATGTCCCAGGGGTATATAAGCGGAAAAGTAACTGCCGCGCTTGGCAATGTAATCTCGCCGCCTATTAAAGTTAATGCTGGTTTTGTGACAGAATATGTGAATAGCGCTGGGTATTATTTTATAAAACTAGGCACCGGAACTTATAATGTTACTGCTAACCCTGAAAATTATAATCCGAACTATATTACAGCAACCAAAGACAATATTGAAATAAGACAGGGAGAGATTATTTCCGGAATTGATTTTTCCCTTTCCCAAGGAGGAAAGGTTACGGGCTTAACCACAAGAGACGGCGTAAATCCTGTCCCGGACATAGTTTTCACAGCGCAAGATGTAGATGGCTGGACAAGAGGTGAAAGTATTTCTGAAACAGACGGTAGATTTCAAATTATAAATTTATCTACTGGTGTATATTATATCCAACCAATTTTAAGTTCAAAAGAATCATCTGTTCCCTCTAAAAGCACTGTCACTATTACTATAGGATGTTCAGTTTTCTCTAGTACATTTACTATCACAGGCACCTTAGGTAAAATTGCTGGAACGGTTACATCTTCAGGTGAGCTAATTAAAACCGGAGTATTACTTATCGCAAGCACTCAAACTATTGCCGGGATCCCGCCCGCTTTGAGCATAGCCACACTTTCAGGTGATCCTTATTTTGTATCAAACAGCAATGAAAACGGGACATACTCTATTGAAGTTATAGGCAACGGCTCGCTAAGCTATAAGGTATATGCTTATTATCCGACTTTTAATGGTTCAAACATTGTTATAATTTCTTCTTCTATCGCTAATATTACCGTTCAACCGGGACAAACTACTTCGGGAGTCGATTTTCCATGGTAAAGAAAAAAAATGGTTTTACCCTGATTGAATTATTAACCGTAGTTGCTCTTCTAGGTATTTTATCATTGGGGCTTCCTAAGATGATTAATGAAATATACAAATTCTATAAAATTAATACGGTAACTCTGGAATTACAACAAGAATCAAGAATATTAATGGACTTTATCTCAAAAGATTTAAGACAGGCAAAAAATAGCACAATAACAATTGATTCTTTGTCTGGTCAGCCGTATTATTCGCGTATAAATTTCGTTACTATAGATAACAGCAGTGTTACTTACTATCAAAACGGCAGAAATATTACACGAATTAAAAATATTTATACGAAAATTATGACAAAAAATTTGCGCTATGTGGCGTTCGCTTTCCCTCAATCATATGATATGGCCCTTATATCAGTCTCTTTTACTTTAGAACAAAATCTCTATGATTTACAATCCAAAGCGCTGCATATGGCATCTGAAAAAGTTAGAGTTATGAACTAACGGGGGGATATAAAATGTTTACTCAAAAAGGAAATAAAGGACAAGTGTTAGCTATCGTTATTGCCATAATGCTGTTTTTAACGGTAATCATACCCGGACTTATTTACTGGACCCAAAATCAAACAAAATGGTCAGTAAAACAACAGAGAAAGTCCGTGGCGTTCAACTTAGCTGAAACTGGTATTGACCGCGGCATGTGGAAACTTAAAAGTTCAACTTCAACCTGGGACATGGCCTCTAAAGGTAAAATTACAAATGGTTATAATTTTGATACAACGTATACCGACATTTCCGGCGGAATTTATAGAATTAAATTCACTTCAGGACCTAGTTCATGCGAAGTAACAGTTACTGCTGAAGGCAAAGATTCTACATTAAACGAAATACGGGCAATAAAAGCAATATTCCGCAACCAGGTAATTCCGGGAGCAATTATATCTAAAGACACCATAACCATGGGAAACGCGTTCTCTGTCCATTGGGGGCCCATAATGTCGCATGGTAATATAGAGATTACTAACGCAGCCGCGGCGCAGGATTATTTCCCAAGAAAATATTCAAGACAGGTTGTGACTTGCAACCAAGCAGGCTACGCCAGAGACACAAACGGAATGAATCCTCCGAATACAGACAATATGGAATGGTGGTCTGACTACGATGTTCCTGATTTACCGCTATTGGACTTCGATGCGTTGCGTTCTTCAGCAGCAATTAATGTAACAGTCTATCAGGGAACCGTCCCATACGTTATCAATACATTAAACGTTTTTGGTTGTTCAAAAATGAAAAATTATACAGGGCTAAAATGGTGGCAAGTATATGACGCAGGAGAAGGCGGCTGGGTAGATGCGACTACTTGCAAGGAACCGGGAAACGATCACTCTGGTCTGCCGCATGTCCAAAATTTGTTCAAACATCCTTTTAAATTAGCTAATCGTACCTGGTACTGGGATGACAATGGAGACAAAGTATTCTGGGTCAACGATAGAGATGTGGCGGGGTATCCGTATGGTTATAATGCTGGGTGGGGAGTCGTTGGAAACTTTATTGTTCGCGGAAATCTAGAAAATAACGCCCTGGATAACCTTAGTTATGATTTTATAGATGTCAGCGCCGCTCCCGGTAGGAATATTCCGGAGGAAGCCTACAAGGAATATACCTTAATTCAAAGAACAGGCGTTGATAGTTATTATGACACTTCAGCAACAAATGAATATCCCGGCGATGACGGCTATCAAAAAACCAGAAAAACTTTTAGATTTGGCGGCGAAACCTGGACCCGAGGGCATAATCCTCCCAATGCGTCTAGCACTGATATCGGTATAAAAGGGTTCCTTTATGTGGGTAAAAATCTTCAAATCGACAACCCTATGGATATTTTTGGCGCTGCCTGGATTGTAGGCAATACATCCGAACATGATTGCTCTGAAAGTTTTATTATTTTCTATGATGATTCCCTAGATCTACCTGCATTAAATGTTGTTTTAGTCCGCAAACTGTGGCAAGAGATTCCACCAAGTTCTACTACTTGGCCCTGATGAAAACTATCAAATTTTACTTACCTGCTATTTATTTTTCTATTTTCCTTTCCGGATTTTCCGCTCTTGGCTTTCAGATTTTTATGAATGCGCAAGAAACCGATTTACTTTTAGAAAAAATCATAACTAACGGAAAGGCGTTAATATGCTGATAAGTTGATATGTAAAAAAAAATGAATAAAATATTTATATTAGATCTTGATCCGGAGCAAATTGGAAAATATGTCCTTGAAAAACTTTTAACAAAGTTCCGGGCAAAGCAGATTCTTGAATGGCTATATAAGAAAAAAGTTGATTCATTTGCTGAATTCAGCAACCTGCCCGTTGATTTCCGCAAACATTTGGAGGAAAATTTTTACCTGCGTTCTTTCACTTTAAAAGATAAAAAAACTTCAAAAATTGACGCTTCTGTAAGATACAGTTTTAAAACTTTGGATGGCTTTGAAGTAATTACTGTTTTTCTGCCTCATGAAAACAGAAATTCAATATGTTTGTCCACCCAAATCGGCTGTCCAATAAAATGTTCTTTCTGCGCTTCAGGAAAAGTGCCTTTTAAAAGAAATTTAAGCCGCGGAGAAATCCTGGAGCAGATTTTGCAGGTGGAAAAAGACAGCGGGGCTGTTATTGACAGTATTCTTTTTATGGGTATGGGCGAACCCCTGCTTAATTATGACAATGTAGTCAGCGCGATAAAATCACTGGTTGACCCGAACCAATTTGGCTACGGCAGGCGCAAAATTGTGCTTTCCTCAGCCGGGTTTGTGCCCCAAATTGTGAAATTAGCTGACGAAAACATTGCCGTGCGCCTGGCGCTTTCGCTCCATGCCCCAAACGACGAGACGCGGGAAAAAATCATAACCGGAAAAATTCCTTATTTTGTAGAAGACATACTCGTGGCAGGCCTGGAATACGGCAGGAAAACAAAATCAAAAATTACGGTAGAATATGTTTTGATTGACGGGGTAAATAACACCCAGGCGGATGCGGCCGCCCTGGCAACGCTTGTCGGAAGAAACCTCACCTGGAATGATAAAGTCCAGATAAACCTGATACCCTACAATCCCACCGGAGTGGAAAGATACAAACCGCCTTCAAGAGAAAACGTCCAGGCTTTCAAGGATTATATCTGTGACACCGGTTTGACAGCTATTATCCGCGAATCAAGAGGCACTGATATAGGCGCCGCCTGCGGACAGTTGATTATCTGAGATTTGAAATTTCAAAATTGAGATTATTGCGCCTATTCATCCTCTGCCGATGGAACTGTCTCTGTTTCAACCGGAGCTGCAGGCGCAACCGGCGCCGCCTGGGAAGCATTCGGATTCTGAACTTCTGAATTAATCGTTATTTTTACCTCAGACCCCTTATTAGCGCTCATTCCCGCTTTAGGATATTGGCTCAAAACTATATCAAAATCCTGGTCATCGCTGTAAGATTTGCTTAGCTTGCCTAATTTAAACCCCTTGCTTTCAAGTATTTTCCGGGCTTCATCAAAATATTTTCCAACAACATCCGGAACCATTTCTTTCGGTATTTCTATCGGCTTTGGTTTTGGCGCTGGTTTTGCTTTTACTGTTTTCGGCTGCCCGCCGCTGACTAATAAATTAACTTTTGTGCCGAAATCAACGGAAGCCCCCGGCTGGGGGTCCAACGATATTACATAACCCTTAGGAACTGCCGGCGAAATTTCTCTGTCCATTTTATCCGGTATAAGGCCGGCTTTGGTAATCTCTATGGCTGCCTGTTCAACAGGCATATTTAATACGTTAGGCACCGCGGCCATTTTTTTGCCCTTGCTTACCACAAGTTTTACTATATCGTTTTTCTTTACAAGCGTTCCTGCCAGGGGTTCCTGCTTTAATACGCTTCCGGCAGAGACAAGCGGGTCATTTTCTTCGCCATTAAGGCTGAAATTCAAACCCTTGCTTTCCAGCGTCAGTTTTACGGTTTCAAGCTTTGCGCCGGTTACGTTGGGAAGGCTGAATTTCTGGTTAGCAATAATTAACGGCACGACGTAAAGGTACATTAAAATAAAAACTCCTGCTGAAACTATCAGCGACGTAAAAAACGAAATGGCAAAAATCTTTCCTCTGGTCATAGGTGCTTCCTCCTTAGTTTCCCCTTAGGGGTTCCTGCTTTTCTTCAGCTCCCTTACTATTTTATCAAGTTCTTCAAGAGAATAAAAGTGGATAATTATTTTCCCTTTTTTACCGCGGGAAAACACCTGCACTTTCGTTCCCAGCGCTTTCTGCAGATTATTTTCAAAATCAATCAGTTCTGCCGAGCGTTTGCGCTTTACAGGCTTCCCGCCGCTCCGGCGGATTTCTGATTTCCAGTCTTTAACAATATTTTCAATTTCCCTTACGGTAAGTTTTTCCCGTTGTATCCTTTTTAGCAGTTCTTTCTGCTTGTCGCTTTCAGGGATCCCTGCTAGCGTCCTGGCATGGCCTGAAGTTATAGAGCCGCTTGAAACCAGCTCCTGAATTTCTTCAGGCAGATTTAATAATCTCAAAGTATTCGCTACAACAGACCTTTCTTTGCCTACCAGTTTGGCAAGTTCTTCCTGGGTAAGTTTGAATTCTTCAATTATTGATTTAAAACCATTGGCTTCTTCGATAGGGTCTAAATCTTCACGCTGGATATTTTCTATCAGGGAAATCTGCGAACGTTCTTTGTCGTTAACATGGCGGACAATGGCAGGAATTTCCTTAAGCCCTGTCATTTTGCAGGCGCGGTACCTGCGCTCGCCGGCAATAAGTTCAAATTCACCGGGAATCAGCGAAGGGCTTACAATAAGCGGCTGAATGACCCCTTTTTCTTTTATGGACTGCGCTAGTTCCGTAAGCTTTTCAATGTCAAACTTTTTCCTCGCCTGGTATTTGTTTGGTTTGATTTTATCAAGCGTAAGCTTGAGTATTTCTTCCCCTCTTATATCCGGTTGTTTTCCCAAAATTCCCCCGGGTATAAGCGCTTCTAACCCCCTGCCTAATCCTTTTGCCACTTAAACCTCCCAAGTAGGGATCCCGTTTCCCATTAAAGGAAAATACGGGGCCTATCATTTTGTATATACTACTTTCGTGTTCGCTGTCATATCATGCAGGCCGCGTTTAGGAAAATGAAACGCAACCAGTAAAAAACCTACGCATAAAGTTAAAGCATTTATTATTTTGCCCAAAAACCTTAAAATGGATAATTTATAGTACAGCCTGCCCAAAACACACAATTAGCACCTATTTAGTTATCTCCATTGCGAAATATCTTTCGCTCTATCATCCAATTTTGATTCAATCACTTTGTGTTTCCTGATGTAATCTATGTATAAATCCTTGTAATCATTATCTTTCAATTCCTGATAACCGCCGTTTTTCTTAAAATCCTCCGTACCCTTAATCTTATTCCACAAATAATCCGTGGTTGCGCAGGAATATAATTTTTTGTCATCATTCCTGTCAATTTTTTTATTGTTTATTTTAACTTCTATTAAACGCCGGCCTTTCTCAAGAGAACTATCATAGGTGTACTTCACTGACTTTGAAAAAATTACACGCTCGCTTTCAAATTTTATATTACTTTCAATTAACTGCCACAACTGCCTGGGTGTTATTTTGAATTTTATCCAATAATCATCAAACGGAAATATTTCCCAGATATCTCTGATTTTTATTTCCGGCCCTGCCAGGCCCTTGCGGATTCCCCCGGAATTTGTGAAACAGCTGTCGACTACCAATTGTTCCAGGATTGCATCGCAGGAAAAATTATGGAAATCGCAGGGGGCGGTTAATCTGCCGATAACTTCGTTGATACCGGGAGCAAAAACTTTTTCTTCCTTTTCAAGCAATTCAGTTACAGTTTTATCCGGTTTTATTTCATTTGTTTCAACCATAGGGATAAGTTTCCAATCATAATCTTTTACAGAACGGCTTTCCAAGTCAACCGTTACATCCAATTTGCCCAAAGTTTTTCCTTTAGCTCCGTCCTGGGTTATGATTATATCGTTAATTTTTTCAGGATTTTCTGTCAAAGCATGGCTATGGCCGCCGGCTATTATATCCACACCCGCATCAGGCGCTAATTCTTTTGCTAACAATTCATCTTCCCGCAAACCCTGATGTGATAAAACAACCGTCAAATTTGCGTCTTTACCATACTTTTTACATATTTTTTCAATTGTATCCTTAATGGGTAAAACTTTCAGGCCAAGAGCCCTGTCTTTTCCGATAAGGCTGTCCAGATTTTCCATTATGATTCCAATAAACAATATTTTTACGCCGTTTATTTCTTTTATCAAATACGGCTGGGCAAAATACTTTTCGGGATTTGATTCATAAACAATATTTGAGCAAACAAAAGGAAATTTGGCCTCCTTCATTCGTTTTTCCAATATATCTGCGCCCCAATCAAACTCGTGATTACCCAGGGAAAGCGCATCCGGCGCAAATTTGTTGAGTATTTCTATGGACGCTTTCCCTTTTGATATAGAATCCAGGGCCGAACCTTTAAAATAATCTCCCGACATCACCCAAACAACATTATTCTGATTTTTTCTGTAATAATTTATATAAGAAGAAATTATTGCCGCTTTATTAAATTCTGCATGGAAGTCATTCATGCTTAAAATTGTTACCTTTGCCGGATTTTTAGCAAAAATTAACTGCGCTGACAAAAAGACGCTAAAAATTAGTAGAACTAACCTTTTCATGAATTTATTTTTGAGCATGGTGCGACATCCTGAAATTCTTTACCTTATAATTTCAGGAACCGGCCCAACACTTTTGAAGCAGTTTTACCATGCTGTTATAGTCAATAGGCGCAGGGTTTATTTTTATTGAAACAGAAGTCATGGATTTTTCGGCTATCAAAGGAATATCTTTTTCCGGTATGCCTAATTCTTTAAGCGCCTGAGGAATACCGATTTCTTCCGAAATGTTTTTAACAGCCGCGATTAACTCATCGTCTATTTTCCCTTCAGTTGACGGCATATTATATTCCATCATATAAGGAAGAAGAACTGCAACAGCCAACCCATGAGTGGTTCCATATAGCGAACCCAGGAAGGGCGCTATTGCATGAACCAGGCCGACACCGGAATTTGCAATCAATATTCCGCCATAAAGCGATGCAAGCGACATTTTTTCGCGCGCTTCATAATTATCGGGATATTTTACAGCGGTAATTAACGATTCTTGTACCAATTCAATGCTTTTAATTGCCATCGCATCAGTGAATTTGTTAGATTTTTTTGAAATATAACCCTCAATTGTGTGCGTAAGCGCGTCCAGGCCGGTTTCTGCAGTCATTTTTGCTGAAAGGGTAAGCGTAAGCTCCGGGTCAACTATCGCACAGCGCGCAAAAATTAAATCCGAACGCAAACTCCGCTTATTGGCAAGTTTTTTATTTATAATTACAGAATTCTTTGTAACTTCCGAACCGGTTCCTGACGTTGTTGGCACTGCGATGAAGGGCACGCCTGGTATTAAGAGCTTTCGGGTGCCGTCAACTTCGAGAAAATCCGCCACACTAATAAAACTCTTTTCATGCACCAGGGCGGCAACGGCTTTGGCTACATCCAGCGCGCTTCCCCCGCCAAGTCCGATGACAGCTTTGCAATTATTTTGTTTTGCCAGCTTTATTCCTTCGTCAATAATTTCAGTATCCGGTTCAGGCGCTACTTTATCAAACAGAATTATTTTTTTATCTTTCAGTATCGTTTTAACTTTATCGGCAAGCCCGGTATTTCTGGCTGACTTACTTCCCGTAACCAACAAAACACAGTTTTCTTCCTTATATACAGCTTCAGGAAGCGAATTAACCGCGCTTTTTCCAAAAATAATTCTTGCAGGCAAATAAAACTGAAAATTATTGTTCATTGCTTAGACGGCCTAGACCGGAATATTTACGCCTTTCTTTTGGTTTTTCTTTTTGTTCAGTCCTAGTTAGAAATATATCTGGCTATAATCCAGTTCCATATAATTCCCGCAGCAGTCGCAAGGTTTTCTGAAAACCAGTAATTTTTCAGGTTCGCTTAAATTTAACGGGGATTGCTTGCCTGTCTTGTTTAAAAAATCCTGGCAATAATTCTGCGTAGGAGGCTCTATAAGCTCTGTTTTACCGTGCGGCGCCCTGGTTATCCTGAAATGCATGCAATTCCAGCAACATTCCTGTGGCATAATTGGTCTTCCTTATTTAAGATTATTACCATAGTGCCCGTAATAACTAAAAGAGCACCAATCAGTACTTTAAGGCTTACAGTTTCATGTAAAATTATGATGGATAATATGATTGCCAGAGCCACGCTGGTTTTATCAACAGCGGCAACCGATGAAACTTTCCCCATCTGCAAGGCCCTAAAATAAAATATCCAGGACAGACCTGTAGCCAGGCGATAATCAGAATTACGACGGTCCTGACTGCGGTTGCCAGGTCTGAATCTATACCCCTAAATTCCTATTTTGGCTAAAATAGCAGTGCATGCGGCAAACAGTGCAGACAAAAGCGCATAAAACCACCAGGCATTAGTTATTTTCATAATCTCTCCAAATCTAATTCCAAAATCATATATTTACTAATGCAAATAATTATTTTGACAGCAGCCATTTCCAAACAGGCAAAACATGTATTGTTTTTTTACCAATATGTTGAATTGATTCATAATCTCTGGTTATGACCAACCCATCCTTTAATCCGTAATGTTCAAGACAAAACGCGAGCGCTGAAAGTTCACGCTCTCTAGTAGAAGGGTCATTAAATGCGAAACAAACTTGAATTGCCTGGATAACTTTTTTCCCCTCGGAAACAATGAAATCCACTTCCTTCCCCTCTTTTGATTTCCAGTAATTAATACTCATAAGAGGCTGCACCGCTTTTCTGCGCATTAACTCAATCGCAACTGTGTTTTCAAGCCGTTTACCGTAATCATGATCCGAAAAAAGGCTTAAAAAACCCACATCATTAAGAAATACTTTAGGAATTGACATCCCTTCATTCTTCACAGACCGGTCAAGTTTCCTCAGGGTAGTTATGAAAAAGCAATCTTCAAGTATTGAAAAATATTCATAAAGCGTGTTTTTGCTTACCTTCTGCCCTGAAGATTTAAGAGTATTGAATACCTTGTTGATGCTTATTTCTTTGGTTGCGCAAGATACCATATAGTTTATAAGCCACCTGACCAGAGTTGTATTTTTTATAGCATACCGATCGATAATATCTTTGTAAATGGTCAAATCAAAAAAATCTTTTAAAAGAACCGTTTTCTCAACTTCGTCATCTTCAAGCACAACTTCCGGGTAACCGCCATATTGCAAATATAAATCTATTGCATGCATAAGAGCTGCTTTTTGTTTTGTTGATATCCTGCTGGCATCAAAGGATTGCCCTTTAAAAGCACAAAACTCCCGGAAAGAAAGAGGATAAAGAATTGTTGTGCGCGTTTTGCCACGGAGTGAAGTCGCAATCTCCTTGCTCAATAATTTTGAAGAGGAACCAGTAATAAAAAGCTCGTAAGTTCCTTCATTATGAAGGCTAAGCACTGCTTTTTCCCAATTTGTGACTACCTGGGGCTCGTCTATAAACAAGTATAGTTTTTTAGAAGTTGTTTGAGGGAACAGCGACCAGTGAATTTCAAGTATCTTTTTAAAACCCTGAAAAGTTACACCGTCAAGAAGAGGGTCTTCCAGATTAAGAAACAGTATTTGTTCCTTCGGAACTTTTTGGACGGTAATAAGATCTCTTATTTTATCATACAAAAGGCTCGTTTTCCCCACTCTGCGGGCTCCAATAACCGTTTGTATACGCGAGGTTTCCCTGAGCCTTGTTTCCCTCTCTTTGGGAGTCGGTACCACACGCTCATTCCAGTCATTGATATAT
Source organism: Elusimicrobiota bacterium (assembly GCA_018816525.1). Lineage (NCBI taxonomy): Bacteria > Pseudomonadati > Elusimicrobiota > Elusimicrobiota bacterium. The sequence continues at coordinate 31,807 of JAHIVV010000063.1, read as the reverse complement.
CTTTTTACAAGTTCATTATCCATATTTCCCTCCAAACAGGGATATAATACACTAATATATCCCTGTTGTCAAGGACATATTTCCAATCCCGCCTTCATCCAAATCTAAATACCACATAAATTTAATTCCCTACTAACATCCGTCTCATTTCAAACCGTATCTTGACTTCTTGACAACATCCCCGAGATTCCCATCTATCCAATTAAGCAATTTAGAATCGAATTCGTCTGTAAGCATTTGGGTGCCGTGTTGCGCCTGGACGCCTTCAAAAAAAGCGGTATCACTTTTTAACTGTCTACCAACCAATACCATCTGTGTGGCGGTATCATAGGCATATTTATCACCCGGCGATGCGGCTAAACCCAATGGCCTTTGGCCATATTGCTGTATAGCGGTGTTAGTTTCAAGCCCTGTATAGTTCCAGCCGGGAGATAAAAGGACAACAATCGGAATGAATTTATTTTTGGACGCATAAATAAGCGATATATTTGCGCCTATGCTTGCGCCGATAAGCCCGATTTTTTCTTTCTTTATCCCATTATGTTTGAGATACTTGACTGCGCCATCAATATCCGAAACAAGTTTTTCTATTTCCGAAATTTGCCCGGAATTTACAATTTCATTTATAGTTATTTCCCGGCCGTCAGTATTTTTTGAGCTTCCGTGGTGGCCGCGCAGGTCGTAGGCGAAATAGCCGCAGCCTCTTTCAATTAGTTTTGCTTCAAAGCGGTTCCATTCATCTTTCGTGCTGGATAAACCATGAAGCAATATAAAGGTAATTTTGTCCGGAGTTTTTGGCGGGACGTATTTCCCCGCAATTATCATGCCGTCGGATGCAATAAATCGGGCCTTATCGTCCGGCCCCGGCTCTATTTTCGCGCAGGCGTTTAATGCTAATGTAAGTGTTGCAGTCAAAATGAATAAATTAAAATATTTTTTCATAGCCCCAGAAATTCTTTTGCAAGGTTTAAATATGCTTCGGTGCCGCGGGAAGAACTATCGTACTGAAATACGGGTTTGCCGTAACTCGGCGCTTCCGCCAGGCGGACATTCCGCGGGATAACGGATTTATAAACCTCATTGCCGAAAAATTTCCTTACTTCCTTAACCACCTGATTGCTTAAATTCATTCTGCCGTCAAACATTGTAAGCAGAACGCCTTCAAGCTCCAGATGCGGGTTAAGAGATTGCCTGATAAGGTGGATTGTTTTCATTAGCTGGGTAAGCCCTTCCATGGCATAATATTCGCACTGGATTGGGATAAGCACGGATTCCGAAGCGGTCAAAGCATTTACCGTCAATAAACCGAGAGATGGGGGGCAATCAATAAAAATATAATCGTAAGAATCTTTGATGCTTTGCAGCGCTTTTTTTAATTTTGTTTCGCGGTCAGGCAGGTTAACCAGCTCGACTTCAGCGCCGATAAGGTTAATATTCGACGGAAGAATATCCAGAAACTCGACGGAGGTGCGTACGATTGATTCCTCCGGCGGAACGTCGTCGATAATTATATTGTAAACGCCTTTTTCAACAGATTCTTTATCAAAGCCCAGGCCGCTGGTTGCGTTTGACTGCGGATCTAAATCGATAAGAAGAACTGATTTGGTGAGATGGGCCACACTGCCAGCAAGGTTAATCGTAGTAGTTGTTTTGCCGACACCGCCCTTCTGATTGCAAACCGAAATGATTTTACCCATAGAATGCTAACCTCAACCCTGATTTTTCCTTTTAAACAGAAGTAATCAGGACGCTACCTCGCGAAAGACCATGAAAGGAGAAAAATGTTCCACATGAAACATGCCAAGCAGGTATCCCAATTACCAACTTAAAGGACACATTGGGGCTTGGGGCCCGATTTACCCTTTAAAATACATTTTTAGGACCTCTTTCATCTTTTCTTTAGGCTCAAGATGTACTTTCAACTGTTCAACAAAATCTCTGGGTAACCCTATTCTTTTTAACACTTTAGCGTTTTTATAGCGCGCTATATCCGTTTTAAAGACATTTAAATCCTGATAATCGCTTACTGCCATGTTTTCACTGGGTATGTATATTTCTTTGATATCAGAATTAGTTTTGACATTGCTTACTGTCAGTTTATAAATTATTGCTTTAATCGGTTTACGCTTATCTACCAATTTCAGAAGTGTTTTCTTTAACTCATTGAATGCGGCAAGTTCCTTTGCGCTTTGGACTGATTCTGTTTTCTTTGCCATACCAATAACCCTCCATTTAATTGAATTATAAATTTATTACTGTATCCTGATTTTAACAAATTGTGGCCTTATTATCAACACATAAAAACTTTGATTAACTCCCCTAGCCCCTCTTTCAAAAAGAGGGGAAGGTGTTGGTGGGGTACTTACGACATCAAACCTTGCTTGATAAACCTGGTCATCTCTTTATTGTGGGTGTGTTCGAGTTTGTCTTTATACTGAGAAGCTCTTGCTTTGTTTTTCGGGCCGGTGTTGTCTTTAAGAATAGAGCATTTTATACCGTAATATAATAAGTGCCTGTGAAATCTCAAGAGCCCTTTCTTTTCACCGTAGCGCTCTATCTCTCTCTTTAAGTGCTGATTGCAGATTTCCGCAATCTCTTCGTAGGGGGGCGAAGTTACATCCTCTCCTTTTATTGCCTGAAGGATCCCGCGGAATATCCAGGGGTTCCCTAATGCGCCGCGCGCTACCATAATACCGTCGCACTTTGTATGCTGCAGCATTCTTACCGCATCGTAAGGGCTGAATATATCTCCGTTGCCGATTATGGGAATACTATGAATATTTTCCTTTACTTCCTTTATTATATCCCAACTCGCTTTGCCGGAATACTTTTGTTCACCGGTCCTGCCATGAACCGTAATTGCTTCAACGCCTGCTTGTTCCAGCTCTTTGGCAAAATCAACCGCATTGATATTTTTTGAATCAAACCCTGTTCTTATCTTGGCTGTAATTGGTTTGTTGGATACTTTTTTTGCCTGCCTTATTATTTCCGCGGCGAGCTTGGGGTTTCTCATCAGCGAAACACCTTCAAACCTTTTAACAACTTTTTTTGTAGGGCATCCCATATTAATATCTATTAGAACAATGTCCTTGTTATCATTAACAAATTCGCAGGCCTCCGCGAGTATATCCGGTTCGCTGCCAAACAACTGAAGGGCGACCGGTTTTTCTTCTTCAAGTATCTCCAGCATCTTTTGGGTCTTTTTGTTTTTGTGATGAATGCCCCGCGCTGTAATCATTTCAGTATAAACAAGCGCGGCCCCCATTTGTTTGCAGGCTATCCTGAAAGTAATATCCGTAACGCCCGCCATGGGCGCCATGAAGATATTGTTCTTTAATTCAATGTTTCCGATTTTCATAAACGTTTTTAATTGTTCCACATGAAACAATTACTTATCTCTTTTTGTTTTTAATGCGTTCTACTACTTTCGGGTTTGTTAATTCCCTATAGGCATCCGTACCAATCCAACAGGCTGATTTATTTTGGCTGTCTTTTAGTTCTTTTGAGAGTTTAACTGCTTCCCTGTTTAACGCCATATTGCGTTTGCCAATCTGCCTAAGCGCCCAGTTTACGGCTTTCCTTACAAAGTTTCGTTCATCTGTTGATTCTCTTTTGATAATGGGGAAAAACTTTATTAGCTCTTTATCCGGCAGTTTTTTGTTATGAACTGCAATAACCGCCATTAAAGCAAATCCTGCGCGCTTTTCAAATTCTTCCTTTCTTTTGGCCCAGTCAATTGCCTTGTTGTAGCCAATTTCGGTTTCACTAAACAAGTTCATGCAACATTGGTCGCATATATCCCAGGAGTTGAATTCTTTTACCCAATCATCCATCTGTTTTGAGGTTATCTGTTTAGGGTCATCTACTATGCTTGCCAGGATCCTTGCTTCATGAATTCCTGAGTTCCATAGCTGTTTGGCGATCTCATGGTCTTTTTTAACAAGCCTGCCTATCTTTCTAAGTTCAGGTATGGGCACGCCATAAGCGTTCTTTACATTAATGCCAAACCGCTTCATGCCGGCAATGTTTTTGGGATTATACAAGGATTTGATTTTGGAAATGATTTGTTGGTAGTTCATAGAAATTGAAATACTCTTTATTCCAGAAAGGTGAGGAGGGCCATGAGGGCGACACCAAGAATTATCATTAAAAACTGCCAGACTGAATTTGAAACAGTAGTATCGCATGAATTGTCATGTTCATGAAGCACGGGGATAAGGTCTGAACCTGCTATATAAATAAAACCGCCTGCGGTTATAGGAAGCAGCAGATAAGTATATTCCTTAACAAAAGGCCCTACAATAAGCACAATCAGCGCGCCCAAAACGGAAGTTAATGCAGTTAAAAAATTAAAATACAATGCTTTCCTTACTTTAAGCCCGCCAAAAATAAGTATACCGAAATCACCAATTTCCTGCGGGAGTTCATGAAAAACTACAGCAAGCGTAGTCGCAATGCCAAGAGGGATGTTGATTATGTAACTCGCGGCAATTATCATACCGTCAATCATATTGTGCACCGCATCGCTTACTAAATTCATTGTAACAACAGGATGAATGTGTTGTTCTGTAGTCACATGGTGGCAATGGCGCCAGCGCAGAAATTTCTCAAGCACGAAAAATATCATAAGGCCCAATACAATATATAAGGAAGTGGATAAACCATAACCCAATTTTTCAAATGACTGCGGAAGCAGATGAATAAACGCATCCCCAAAAAGCCCGCCAACAGCGAAACTTACCAGATATTTCAGAATTGAGTTTAATTTCTCTTTATCCAGAGAAAGGGTAAAAACACCGATCAGGGAAACCAAACTTACTATTACCACGCTGATTAATGTATAAGCCCAGATTTTTAACAACTTTCCTCCGCTTACCTTATTATTTTCTTTATTTCCAGCAAATCATCTACAGTTATGTTTGCTTTTCTCAGGTACTCTTTTGGTAAACTGGATGTTATTGCTATACAAAACATCCCGGCATTTTTTGCCGATAACACTCCAAGGGTGGAATTTTCTACAACAACACAATCTTTCGGTTTAAGGCTCAGCATTTTTGCCGCAGTAAGATACGGCTCCGGGTAAGGCTTGCCATTTTTCGTGCTCTCAGCCGATATTATTGTATCAAACATTTGGTACAATGTTTTTGGCAATACATTTTTAATGTTGTTAGCATAGCTTCCTGTTACAAGGCCCAATAAATACCCGTTTTTTTTAAAATGTTCTAATATTTCTTCTGCGCCTTTAAAAATAAACCTTTTAAAAAGTTTTTTGAATATTCTTTGTTTTACTGGAAGCATTTCTTCTATTTTCTTTTTTGAATATTTCAGTTTAGAACGCTTAAGCAAATCTGAGATCGTTTTTTTCCAGTGCTCGCCTTCCCGGGAATAAATATCAAAACTATTAATCTTTACGCCAAGCGGTTTCAAGGTTTCAAACCAGGCAATAAAATGGTATGGCATGGAATCAATAATAACTCCGTCCATATCAAACAATACCGCTTTTGGTTTTTTGATTAGTTTTTTCATAGGTTAACGCCTTTATGATATAAAATACCGGCTCAAATGTCAAAATTACCTTCCTCAAGAAGACAATTTTGTACTGAAGTGTTGTTTCTAATTGCAATGAAGCTTATATTTTTATAGAATTAATGCATGGAACCTAAAAAAAGTGTTTTAGACGGGAAGAAATTCAGCAAGTATTTTTTGCTTACGGCTTTTGCTTTGTCTTTATTGTTATTATTGAGCCTGGTTCGTTTTTTTGTGTTGCCAATTATGCTTGCCATAATAATCGCAATACTTATATATCCGTTATTTAAACTACTGCTTATGCTCACAAAAAACAGGCGGGCTCTGGCTTCTATATTATGTTGTATTCTTATACTGACTTTAATTTTACTGCCTTTAATGTTTGTATCCCAAATTTTAATAGCTCAAAGCATCGGCCTTTACCGCAATATAGGCCCTCAATTAAACAACTTAATTCAGCAGGACAACACAGGAATTGTGGGAAGAATAATGAATTCGCCTGTGGGCGCCTGGCTTGTTGCGCACGATATTACTATGGATTGGCAAACGGTTTTTGAAAAAACTATGGACTTTTCTGAAGCTTCAATTGCCTCCTTTGTTAACAGGACTTTTAAAATGACCGTTGAAGCAGTATTTGGATTGTTCATAACGCTCTTTTCATTATTCTATTTCTTAAGAGACGGGGAAACAATTCTACTGAAAATAAAAGATGTCATACCTCTGACCGAGGAATACAAAGACAGGATAATTTTCAGGTTTTATTCCATGTCAAATGCCACGGTGAAAGGAATACTTCTGATTGCGCTGCTGCAAAGCTCGCTTGCTACGCTCACGCTGTGGATCTTCGGCATTAAAGGATGGCTGCTCTGGGGCCTGGTTCTTCTTATATTATCTGTAATACCGTTTATCGGCACCGGGGCTGTCTTAGTGCCTGCAGGTATTATCAAAATAGTCAATGGTGATGTCTGGCAGGGTGTCCTAATAATTATTATCAGCGTATTTTTTATTTCCGTTATAGATAACATCCTCAGACCGCGTATTGTAGGCCAGCATGCCGGCATGCATGACTTGCTGGTATTTTTCTCGATGATCGGAGGAATAGTATCTTTCGGGCCTGTCGGCTTATTGATCGGCCCATTGATTGCCGCAATTTTCCTTTCAATTCTGGAAATCTATAAAATTGAATTCCAGCATCAAATTAAATTACCCGGCCAGGAAGAAAATAGCCTGCCTCACCCAGAACCTTAAAACCTTTCCTCAAAATTAATTTATGGAGAACAACTGGAAAGGATGGTGAGCTAAAATGGGAGCAATGTGGTTATAACAGCGTTAATATTAATAATTTTGGTGGTCCTTTTGGGGCCTTTTATAAACAAAAAGATTGAACACAACCTGGAAGTGTTCCTTTTTGTTATGGGACTGCTTTCCTGCCTGGTTTCTCAAATGTTCTCTTTACATTTAATTAAGGAAGCGCTTGTCGAGCCTATTAAAATAACTCTTGCGGTTTTTATTGCCGGGCTGATTTTCAAATACACGCGAAGCCACATTCACCAGGCAATAGATTCAATCCTTAAAATCATTCCTGTCCGGCTGTTCGTCTTTTTAATGATTGTCATCCTGGGGTTCATTTCATCAATTATAACAGCCATTATAGCCGCCCTGGTTCTTGTTGAAATTATTACTGCTTTAAAATTAGATAAAAAAACAGAAATTGATTTTACAATAATCGCCTGTTTTTCCATCGGTCTCGGCGCTGCGCTCACGTCTATAGGCGAACCGCTCTCCGCAATACTTGTTGCAAAACTCAAAGGTATGCCCGGGGTAAATTTTTGGTACCCTGCAAAAATTATAGGTAAATTTGTTATACCCGGGGTTCTCGGGCTTGGCTTATTAAGTATTTTTTTTCACGGAAAAAATTCAACTCAAGGCCTAAAAGCCGCCGAAGAAGCTGAAACTTTCAATCGCGTTATTATCCGCGCTTTAAAAGTCTATCTTTTTGTAATGGCGTTAATTTTTCTTGGGGGCGGGTTTAAACCTATTGTAGACAGGTACATCGTTAATCTGGATAGCAGGATACTTTACTGGGTGAACACGATTTCAGCCATTTTGGATAATGCAACCATGGCTGCCGCTGAGATAAGCCCTGCTATGACGTTAAAGCAAATACAGAGCGCATTAATGGGGCTGCTTATTGCGGGCGGTATGCTGATTCCGGGAAACATTCCTAATATTATTTCCGCTCACAAACTAAAAATTACCAGCCGCGCCTGGGCAAAACTGGGCGTGCCTCTGGGATTGGGATTAATGGTGGTTTATTATCTGGTATTGTATGTACTGTGATAGAAAACCTACTTATTTTCCTTCACAAATGAAGAAAGGCCCTTAAAATTGTAATATGAACATGCTATACTATTTAACAAAATCACTCCTGCCGCTGCGCAATTATTTCTTTATCGGTACAAAACCCGAATTCTTTACAATATTCTGGCCATGAGCGCCCAAAACAAAACTAATATACTTTTTTACCGAACCTTTCGGCTTTGAGTCCGTATATAATACGAGCAGCTTTCTTGAAGGTTCCGGTTTTTCTATATTTTGCAGCCCTATTATAAATTGCAGCAAATTTTTGCTATTTTTCTTTGCCAATTCAAACTCATCTTTTTTAATCCCTCTGGTAGTCATAGCGGCAGCGCATTCATTATTTATAAGCGACGCTATTGCCTCATCGTCAGTACAGGATTTAATTTCTATGTTTGTATCGCGGTAAATATACATAAATTCCTTTGCGCATTCCTGCGACATCTTAAACATAGTATCCGAACCGGCGATCTTGATAGTTTCTGTTTTTCTTGAGCAACCCGCGGCTAACAACATCAGAATAATTCCAAAATAAACAGCCAAACTCTTCATTTTCATATCTTTACCTCCAAGGATTGAAACGCTTCTTCTGCGTGGTATGAGCTTCTTACAAAAGGCCCTGAAATAACCAACCTAAAACCCATTTCTAACCCAATTTTTTTATAATTTTCAAAAACTTCGGGTTTAACAAATTCCTGTACGGCAACGTTGTATTTTGAGGGCCGTAGATATTGGCCTAAAGTTACAATATCGCATTGTATTGCGCTCAAATCTTCCAAAACTTCAATAACTTCGCCTTTTGTTTCGCCCAATCCCAGCATAACACCGGATTTGGTTAAGATATTTTTATCATATTTTTTGATTGATTTTAATAAATCTAATGAACGCCGATAATCGGCATTAGAACGTATTTCCTTATATAAACGCGGCACGGTTTCAAGGTTATGCCCTATAACTTCAGGTTTTGCTGATATTATCCTTTTCATTGCTTCGATATTTCCTTTAAAATCCGGAACCAGTAATTCAACTGATATTTTTTGATTTATTTTACGGATTTCTTTAATAACTTCAACAAATTGCCCGGCACCGCCGTCTTTCAGGTCATCCCTGGTCACAGAAGTTATCACAATATGCTTCAATTTCATCTTTTTAACAGCTTGCGCAATTCGCTTTGGTTCTTCTTTGTCAGGTTCTCCCGGCAATCCGCTGCTTACAGAACAAAAATTGCAGTTACGCGTGCAAACATCTCCCAAAATCATAAAAGTTGCGGTGCCTTTGCTGAAACATTCATTTTTGTTCGGACAAATTGCGCTGTTGCAGACAGTATTCAGTTTTAAGTCTTTCAAAACATTGGCTGTTTCACCGGCGGCACCGGCGGTTCCGCAGGAAACGCGCCTTTTTATCCATGGAGGGAATTCCTGTTTTTCCTGCATGCCAAATACTTCTCTAAAGCGCTTTTCTGTAAGCTCGCGAACTTTCTGCATGCTGATTTCCTGTTTTGTCAGTTCCGCAACAGCTGTCATTTTTTTATTTTTTAAACCACAGGGATTAATAACCGAAATAACGGACATATCCGGATTCACATTCAGCGCAAATCCGTGGTAAGTAATCCAATGTTTTACTCCAACACCGATAGAAGCAATTTTCTTTTGCCCAACCCAAACACCGGTAAAACCTTCCCGGCGCTCACCCTTAATTCCATAATCGCTCAGAATTTTTATAATAACTTCCTCAAGTTTATTTATATATTTGTGAATATCCTTACCAGTCTTATTTAAATCAATTAGCGGATAGCCGACCAGCTGGCCCGGGCAATGAAGCGTAACACTGCCTCCGCGGTCAACTTCAATAACCTCGATACCCTTTTTTTTTAAATATTCCTGAGAAACCAGAATATCGCTCTTATCATTTTTGCCTCTGCCAAAAGTAATCACCGGGTTATGCTCAACCAAAATTAAGGTATCCGCTCTCTGCGCGCTCTGCGCGAGAATTTCTTTCTGCATTTTCCAGGTTTCGCTGTAATCAGTCAACCCGAGATTTATTACTTTTAAGGTATTCATAATGATATTATTGAGAAATTGTTTTTGAGCGACATTTGATGTTTTAGGCTGAAGAACCGTACAAATTTTCAACTGTCTGACGAAGTTCACTTGGGAGTGAACGAGGAGTTTTGAAAATTTAGGTTCTGAAGCCGTTAAGAAACATCATAGGAGCGAGAAAATGATTTCTCAATATATAACTCTATTTCCGCTTAGGTAAATCAATGGCCTGCTTATGCGCATCATGCGCCGCCTCAAAAACCGCCTCCGACATCGTCGGATGCGCATGCATAATCTTCGTCAAATCCTTCGTAGTCGCTTTCATCTTAACCGCCAGCACTGCTTCAGCTATAAGCTCAGAAGCTTCCGCTCCGATAACATGCACGCCCAAAATAACATCCGTCCTCAAATCTATGACAACTTTCGCAAAACCTTTTGTCTCTCCAAGGGTAATCGCCCTGCCGTTTGCGGCAAAGGGGAACCTGCCAACACCAACTTCATACCCTTTTTCAATAGCTTTCTTCTCAGACAAACCTACGCTTGCAACTTCAGGAATACTGTAAACACAACCCGGTATTACATTATAATCAATCCTAGAATCCTGGCCGCAGGCATTTTCCGCCGCGATAATTCCTTCCTGCGACGCTTTATGCGCGAGTAACGGTCCTCCCGCAACATCGCCAATAGCATAAATTCCCTGAACATTGGTTTCCATTTTATCATTAACCGCGATAAAACCTTTTTCATTCATCTGGATTCCCGCTGGTTCCAAACCAAGGTTTTCGGTTACAGGTTTTCTGCCTGTTGCAACTAATATCTTTTCGTACTTGGCTAATTCTTCTGTTGCCACTTTATAATCAGTTTTTATTTCAATACCGTCTCTTACGAGCAGTTGTTTGAACTTTTCTGAAATTTCTTCATCTTCATTAGGCAAAATCCTTGGCAAAACCTCAACTATTGTAACCTTGCTTCCAAGCGCATTGAAAATACAGGCAAACTCAATACCAATAGCGCCGCTTCCTATAATAAGCAATGAAGAGGGGACGCTCTGGATATCCAGAATGTGGTCGCTTGTAAGTATTTTGTTTCCGTCAACTGTAATTCCGGGAATGGTTGATGGCATCGAACCGGTTGCAATTATACACTTATTGAATGAAATCTTTTCTCCTGCTACATCTAGTTCTTTGCTGGCCGTAAACACTGCATTTCCTTTTAGTGATTCAATATTATAACTTTTGAATATTCCGGCAATACCCAAACGGGAATTTTTTACTATTTTATTCTTTCTTTCAATTATCGCCGTTATGTCGGCTGATACATTCTCTGCTTTCACTCCAAATTGTCCTGCTTTTTTCGCCGATAGCAGCACATTGGCACTTGCTACAAGCGCTTTTGTAGGGATACAACCCCTGTTCAGGCAGGTGCCGCCCAATTCATCCTTCTCTACAACCAGAACTTTTGCTCCAAGCTGAGCAGAGCGAATTGCAGCCACGTACCCGCCCGGCCCCGCACCAATAATCACCAACTCATAGTTTTTTTCCATTTTTTCCTCATTGTTAAGAAATTTGATATTTTGTCTTTAGCAACTCTTCCATCAAGGGCTTTGCTTTATCAAAAACATCTGCTTGTTGGCTAATATTGAAAGATTTCGTAATTTCGCTCTTAAATTCTTCTACATTTATTGGAACATTCGTAACAAACTCGCTATGTTTCCTGTTTAAACGGTATTCCGGCTGCTTTGATGGTTCTTTTAAGTACTTTGAAATAAGCCCTAGGTCAAAATTGTATAACCAGGTGCCGTGATGAAGCATAAAATTCTTTTTTCTCTGCTGTGCGTTTCCAGAAACTTTCTTCTCACCCAAAACAATATCAGAAATCGGTTTAAAACTTATTTCCTGAATACCTGTTATCTTCTTTGCAGATTCAATTACCTTTTCAAGAATATATGTATAAGACTTATTTACGTCAGAAAGAGCTTTATTTCTTTTATACGGCAGAATAAATGAAAAATTCAAACATCCCGGCCCCTGTAAAACCGTCCCGCCGGCAGAGGAACGCCTAAAAACCGGAATTTTGTGCAGTTTGCAGGCCTCAATATTAACTTCCTGTTCAATTTTATTGCTGGTGCCAAGCACAACGAAATGCTCTTTTGATTCCCAGAAACGGATCGTCTCGCCTAGCACTGACTTTTCAGCCAGAAGTAACAACGCTTCATCAAAAGCTAAATCCATAATTAGTCTTTAAAACAGAGATCCATATCCCTGGCGGCAGAAACTTCATCAAGCCTTGAAACAGGAGTAGTCTTTGGCGAATCTTTTACTATTTCAGGCTGTGTTTGCGCTTCATTGCTGATTTTAATCATAGTTTCAATGAAAGCGTCAAGGGTTTCTTTTGTTTCTGTCTCTGTGGGCTCGATCATTATGGCTTCTTTTACAATAAGGGGGAAATAAATTGTAGGAGGGTGGAAACCGTAGTCTATCAGCCGCTTTGCGATATCTACCGTATGCACGCCGTTTTTCAATTGATTAACGGCTGAAAACACGCATTCGTGCATGCAGGTTTTATCGTAAGCCAGGTGATAATATTTTTTTAATTTTTCTTTTATATAATTTGCGTTAAGCACGGCGTTTTCGCTGACTGCAATAAGGCCTTCTTTGCCGAGCATGAGAATGTAGCAGTACGCCTTTAATATCACGCCGAAGTTTCCGTAAAAAGGCGCTATAAACCCGATTGATGACGGCCTGTCGTAATCAAGGGCGTAAGTTCCGTCATTTCTTTTTATAACAAGCGAAATCGGCAGGAATTTCTTTAGCTTTTCTACAACACCCACCGGTCCTGCTCCCGGCCCGCCTCCGCCGTGCGGAGTTGCAAAAGTTTTATGCAGGTTTATATGCATAAGGTCAAACCCGATATCTCCGGGCCTGATTTTGCCAAGAATCGCATTCATGTTTGCGCCGTCGCAATACATCAAACCGTCAACTTCATGGAGTTTTTGGGCAATTTTTTTAATCTGGGGTTCAAATAATCCCAGGGTATTGGGGCAGGTTAACATTACTGCAGCTACTTCATTGTCAAGAACTTTTAAAAATTCATCGTAATCTATCATCCCGTCTGAATTTGATGGAACAGAAACTATTGAATACCCGCAAATCGCCGCGCTGGCGGGATTTGTGCCGTGCGACGAATCCGGGACTATGATTTTTGTTTTCTTGTTGCCTTTATCCTTATGATAAGCGGCGATTATCATGGTGCCGGTAAGCTCGCCGTGCGCTCCGGCAAGAGGCTGCATGGTGAATTCCGACATGCCCGTTATTTCTGAGAGCAGTCTTTCCGTATTATAGATAACTTGTAACGCGCCCTGTGTAAGCATTCCGCCGTGGCGCAATTGCGGAAGCAGGGGATGCAGTTCAACAAAACCTTTATACCTGCTGACTTCCTCGTCTATTTTGGGGTTATATTTCATAGTACAGGAACCCAGCGGATAAAAATTGGTATCAATACCAAAATTCCTACGGGATAATTCTGTAAAATGCCTGACTACTTCCAGTTCGGATACTTCAGGAAGATCTGCTTCATGTTCACGGTGAAAATTTCTAGGGATTTCGAAATTCGACGGTACGTCGCACTTCGGCAACTTTGCGCCCCTTCTCCCGGGTACCCCTTTTTCAAATATTAATTTCATAATTATTCCGTTTTTAATACGCCTTCAAGCGATTCCTTGAGGTGCCCGATGTCCTCTTTTGTGCGCTTCTCGGTAACCGCAACGAGCATGCACCTTTCCATTCCTTTATAATAACGGCCCAGCGGAAAACCCGCCGCAAAACCTTTTTCAATCAATGTACTGACAACGTCGCCGGCGTCTACAGGCAATTCTACGACAAATTCGTTAAAAAAAGGAGCGGCAAATTTTCTTTTTACATTTTTTATCCTGCTGAGTTTCTGGCAGGCGTAGCCGGCTTTATTTGCGCACAATTGCGCAACTTCCTTCAGTCCGTTTTTACCTAACAGGCTTAAATATGAAATTGCCGCGATTGTGTTCAATGTTGAATTAGTGCAGATATTTGAAGTGGCCTTCTCCCTGCGGATATGCTGTTCTCGCGTTTGCAGTGTAAATACAAAACCCTGCCTGCCTTCTTTATCGTGAGTTCTTCCTACAACGCGGCCGGGCATCTGCCTTACATACTGTTTTAACGTGGCCAAAAATCCGAAGTAAGGCCCGCCGAATGAAAGGGGCAAACCCAAACTTTGCCCTTCGCCGGTAACAATGTCTATACCCATTTTACTGGGCGGCTTTAAAACTCCTAGCGAAATAGGATAAACCGAACAAATGGTCAGCGCCCCGGCGCTGCGCGCTTTCTGGCTTATATCAGTAAAATCATCTATGCAGCCGAAAAAATTCGGGTTCTGTAAAATTATTGCGGCCGTATCATTATCAATTTCCTTTAAAATTAATTCCCTGTCTGCAATGCCGTTGTTTATAGGAATTTCCACAAAGTTCAGGGCGAGATTGCTGGTGTAAGAACGCAGCATGGTTCTGTAAATAAGGCTGACGCCTTCACACACAATTATTTTTTTTCTTTTAGTAATCCTGGTTGCCATCATCGCGGCTTCGTAAAGAGCCGTGCCTCCTTCATAAATGGAAGCGTTTGAAACATCCATGCCCGTCAATCTGCAGATGGCGGTCTGGTATTCGTAAATTGCCTGCAGGACTCCCTGGGAAACTTCCGGTTGGTAAGGCGTATAAGCGGTATAAAATTCGCTTCTTGATATAATTGCATCCACTGCGGAGGGAATATAATGGTCGTAAAACCCGGCGCCGAGAAAACAGGTTAAATCCGTAGCGTTTTTTGCCGCCAGCGACTGCAGGTGCTGGCGGACTTCAATTTCTGATTTTCCCGAAGCGATATTAAATGACGCAGGGCTAAAATCTGCTGGTATGCCTTTGAATAAATCAGCTATGGATTTTACGCCGATAGCTTCAAGCATTTCCTGCTGTTGTTTGTTTGTGTTTGATATATAGGTCATTGAGTTTGACTACAGACTCTTTATAAGTTCTTCGTATTTCTCGGGTGAAAGCAGCTTGTTAAGCTCGGCAGGATTTATACCGTTAAGTTTGCAGATCCAACCTGCGCCGAAAGCATCCTTGTTTATGGTTTCAGGAGCGCTTTCAAGTTTCGAGTTTATCTCTTTTACTGTTCCGCTTAAGGGTGAATAAATATCCGATGCGGCTTTTACAGATTCGACTACTCCGAGCTCGCCGAATTGTTTTATCGTTTTACCAGCTTCAGGCAGCTGGACAAAGGTAATATCGCCGAGGGAATGCTGGGCATAATCCGTTATGCCAATTGTGGCCTCATTTCCTTTTACTAAAACCCATTCGTGTTTTTCCGTATATTTTAGTTCTTTTGGGTTCACCGGGGTCTCCTTATTTATCTTTTATTGTTCCGAGAGGGAATGTTTTCATCATAACTTCCTGCACCCATTTGCAGGCCTCCGGGGGAGTCATCTGCCAGTCAACCGGGCACATGGAAAGGACTTCAACAAGGCTGAATCCTTTTTTATCCAGTTGATTTTGAAAAGCTTTCTTTATTGCTTTTTTAGTTTGCAGGATGTTTGCAGGCTTATCAACAGAAGTGCGCGCGAGATATTTTGTTCCTTCGAGAGATGATAACAATTCGCAGACTTTTATCGGATAGCCTTCATTTTCAGCTTTTCTGCCGAAAGGCGTAGTCAATGTTTTCTGGGCTAACAAGGTTGTAGGCGCCATCTGGCCGCCTGTCATGCCGTAGTTTGCGTTATTTACAAAAATAACAGTAATATTCTCGCCGCGGTTTGCCGCGTGTATAATTTCTGCTGTGCCGATGGCTGCCAAATCACCGTCGCCCTGATAGGTAAACACAACTTTGTCAGGTAAAACCCTCTTTATTCCTGTTGCAACAGCCGGCGGCCTGCCGTGAGCGGCTTCAGCTACGTCAAAATTGAAATAATCATAGGCAAATACAGCGCAGCCGACGGGAGCAACACCGATTGTTTTTTCGCGCACGCCAAGCTCATCTATAACTTCGGCTATAAGCCGGTGTATTATTCCATGGCCGCAACCCGGGCAATATAAATGCCTGGTTTCTTTCAAGCTTTCCGGCCGGGTAAACTTAGCTGTTTTTTTTGATGTGTTCATAGATTTCTTCCGGGGAGAATATTCCGCCGCCGGGCTTTCCTAAAAATTCTACAGGGATCCTGCCGTTAACCGCCAGGCGGACGTCTTCAACCATCTGCCCCAGATTCATTTCAACTACCAGCATTTTTTTTGTTTTCTTGCTTATGTCGGAAATTATTTGTTCAGGGAACGGCCAAAGCGTTATAGGCCTGATCATCCCTACTTTTATTTTTTCTTTTTCGGCTATCTGCAAAACAGATTTGCAGACCCTTGAAGCAATGCCGAACGCTACTAAAACTATATCCGCATTTTCCGTATTTATGGCTTCGTATCTTACTTCGTTTTTTTTGATTTCATTATATTTTTTGTTGAGGTCCCAGTTATGGGCTTCCAGTTCGCCTTCTCCCATGAGGAGCGACCTTATTTTTCTGGGTTCCCTGCCGGCGCAGCCGTTTAAAACCCAATCTTTTTTTTCTTTTAATTTTTCATTTATAATTTCTAATTTTTCGTTGTTTATAGTTATCGGTTCCATCATCTGGCCCACGTAACCGTCGGCAAGAATTATTGCCGGGTTACGGTATTTATCTGCCAGATCAAAGGCAAGTTTTGTCAGGTCGTACATTTCCTGGACGCTTGCCGGCGCGAGGGCTATCAACCTGTAATCTCCATGGCCACCGCCTTTTGTTGTCTGGAAATAATCTCCCTGCGAACCTGCAATATTTCCAAGGCCGGGCCCGCCGCGCATTACGTTAGCTATTACGCAGGGAAGCTCGCAACCCGCTAAATATGAAATGCCTTCCTGTTTTAAACTTACTCCCGGCGACGATGACGAAGTCATGGCGCGCTTACCCGTCAGCGCAACACCGAATACCATATTTATTGCCGCAACTTCGCTTTCTGCCTGAAGGAATACCCTGCCAAGCTCTATCATCCTGCGAGACATATGTGAAGTTACTTCATTTTGCGGGGTAATAGGATAACCAAAATACGCTTCGCAGCCGGCGGCAACAGCCCCTTCGCAAAGCGCAATGTTTCCCTGCATCAATATTTTTTTGTTCATTTTATCTCTATTGCGTAATCCGGGCACATTATATAACAGGTGCCGCAGGAATTGCATTTATCCGGGTTTTCAACGGTTATGGAATTATATCCGATTTTATTCAAGGTTTTCGATTTGGCCAGGACTTTTTTAGTGCAGTAAATTATGCAAAGCCCGCACCCCTTGCACCTGTCAGTGTCTATTGTGATTTGTGCTGCTTTTTTGTCGCCGGTTTTCATGATAAAATGTTACAAAATTAATAGTATATTTTCAAACCATGAGTCAAATAAAAACAGGTTTGTTGGTTTTGTTTGATTCTATGGCGGCGCGCACAACCATCAAATTGGCAAGTCCTTCATTGCCGTCAACTTCCGGTTTCTTTTTACGCCTTATACAATCAGCAAATTCCTCAAGCTCTTTAAGTAAAGTATCAACTTTTATAATGGGTATTTCTTTTTTCTCAACTGAACCGGTTTTCTGTAAATATAGTTTTTCACCGGATTTTTCAGAAGAAAGCACGCCTTTGGTTCCGTAAACATTTATGTAGGAAGTATATGGGACCACATAATCCGAGCCAATATAACCCGTAAGACCTGATTTAAACTCAACCAGAGTTTTAGTAACATCTTTGTTATCAACAGGAATATACATTCTTTTCATAATTGAATACACTTTTTTAACAGGCCCGAAAAAATAACGAAGCGTATCGATTATGTGAACGCCAAGCTGGGTAAGGGGGAGCGCGGGACATAAACTATTCTTACTGCGCCACTGGCTCGCCTTAAGCCTCAAACCTGCTTCGTGCGAAAAATTCGCTTCAACTGAAATTATTTTTCCAATAACACCTTTTTTTATAAGTTCCTTGATCTTTCTATTCGGGCCCGCGCGCCTCATATTATGCCCTACTGAAAGTATTACTCTGTTTTTTTTACAGGTTTTTCTGCAAAATTTATTCTTTCTTCTTTAATGTCAGAATAACAGCTTACTAATTTAAGCTTTTTGCTTCTTTTAACCGCTTCAACAATCGTTCTGCCCCAGCCGCCGAGCCCTATAAGCGCAACTTTAACAGGTTTATTCATAAGTTTCATTAAAATATTTCTACTTTGCCTTCCGGATTGCGAACAATGGCGCAAACCTCTATTCGTCAACCATGCTTTACTACCCTTTCAAGCATATTTCCCCGGGTAGTTTTCCATACCCATAGATACTACCTATTGTGATTACTGGAGTCAGGTGTATATGCCCATAATTTTATAATAATCCGATATAAAGTGCAAACGCGCGGCCAAGCAAATAAAAATGAAAATGCAGGGAATGGCTTAAAACTTATTAAATCATTTACCGGAAACCAATTATCAGGCTTTCATAATCCAGTAGTCAGTATTTATAAAAATACATTGACGACTAAATACTAAAATACTGTAATACTTTTTAAAAAAAAACCAATCCCACCTATAAGATGGGATTGGTTTAATGTTTTCTTTTGCTGCTGTTTTTACAGTTTTACCGGAACCAGATTTTCTTTTTCGATATCTTTAAAATAATTTACCGTGCCGACTTTCAATTCTGCTGTTGCTTCTTCATCGCAGATTATCATGCCTTTTTGATGAAGCTGGAGCATGGAAACGGTCCACATATGGTTTACGCCTTGTTCAACAACTTGCTGCAGAGCGCGGGCTTTCTTGTAACCGGTGACAAGAATAATAACTTCTTCCGAATCCATAACTGTTCCGACGCCGACGGTTAAAGCTTTCTTCGGCACTTTATTTATATCGTTATCAAAAAATCTTGAATTTGCAACAATGGTGTCATAGGTAAGGGTTTTTACCCTGGTTCTGGAGCTTAAAGATGAACCTGGTTCATTGAACGCAATATGGCCGTCAGGGCCGATGCCGCCCAAAAATAATTTGATGGGCCCGACTTTCTTTATTCTTTCTTCATACTGCCTGCATTCTTCATCAAGGTCTTTTGCGTTTCCGTTAAGAATGTTTACCTGTTCCTTCACTGCATCGACTTTGCTGAACAAATTTCCCCACATAAATGAATAATAGCTCTCCGGATGGCTCTGCGGTATAGCAACATATTCATCCATATTGAAACTGATTACATTCTTGAAAGACAATTTTCCCGCTTTATGGATATTTACAAGTTCTTTGTAGGTATCCAGCGGTGATGAACCTGTGGGCAGCCCGATAACACAGGGTTTTGCTGCGTCTGCCTTTTTAATTTTGTCCGCGATATACGCTGCTGACCATTTGCCAACATCTGCCGCTGATTTCTGAATAATGATTCTCATCTTTTTTTCTCCTTATATGATTTGATTTACTATACTGACGCCCATTATATAAAAATTTCAAAAATTGTCAATTAAATAATTCTATAATTTCATCAAATAATGAATTTGCCTGGTTATTTCCTTGAACCCCATTTTGGGATAAAAATTACTGCCTACTTTATTTGTTGCCAATGTTTCTATTTTTGCAAATTTTACTTTTTTCCTTTTGAAATATTCTAACACCTTTTTTATTAGTTCTTTGCCAATTCCCTTCCCATGATGTTTCCTGTCTACCCCAAGGTTTATAATCCTGCCGACACTTGAATATTTATTTATTGATGTTGTTGCGAAACCTGCAACTTTGCCGTCAATTACCGCAACAACAGTTCCTTCGGGATTATTCCTGACTTCATTTTTTACATCTTCCGCTTTTCTCTGTTTCCAGCTTGTACCGCCGATTTTTCCAAATAGCTTTTCGGCGCTATAATCAAAAGAGACATTTTCGTCTGCGAATGCATTTATAGCTACTTTTTTTACCTGTTCTAAATCTCCGCTTTTAAATTCCCTGATCGTTAACATAACCGGCACCCTCCTGTTTTTCAATATTGGTGTTTAACCTGCCCGAACATTGTAGGTTTGTCCCAATATTCTCCGTTATTTACAACCCATTTAGCTGCTGCTTCAATAATGTCGTCTGTTTTATCCTTATAGGCGCCGAATTTTTTTACACAATAATTGTCATTAATTACAAGCGCAGTTTCCGGTTCAGTGTCAATAATCTTTGCGTTTTTGCCCGATAATTTGCTTAATTTATCCAATATATATTTAACCGATACTATCGGGCCTGAAACATTCAGTATTGACGGCGGATTTGAACAAAGCCCGAAAGCAAAGATTGCGCGCTCATTTGCGTCCCTTTGTGAAACTAAATTTACATAAGGCATGGATAAAGATATATTTTCGCCTTTTAATACCATTTTTGCCAAATCAACTATCACTCCGTAAGCTAAATGCTGGGCATAGGCCAACCGGTAAAAACAAATCTTCTGATTTTGTGATTTTTCAGCGGTTATCCTGAATGCGCTTTCTCTGGCAGCTATGCTCCACCCATAAATTCCCTGCGGTTCTAAAATATCCGTTTCCTTGCTCCCGCCGTTTTCCGGCCTTGTATGAAGATAAGGGTTAGCCGAGGAAAAAACAACTATATTTGAACTTTTAAATCTTTCTCCGGTTAAATAGGGCACTATACAATTTAAATGAAATGATTTTTCCCAATTGCCCGAAGAACCGAATTTAAAACCCGGCATATAAATGATATTCTTTATATCAGGCAGTCCTTCAAGAAACTTTCTATCGCTGACATTTCCTTTATAAACAGCAATTCCCAAAGACTGCAAAATTTTTAAAGCCTTTTCTTTCGGGTCGCTAAAAGTTGACGCAACAATAATTTTTCTTGAGCCGGCACCAGCGCTTTTATCGGCCCTTATTATCATTTCCACCAATTCAGGCCCCATCTTCCCGCTGCCGCCAAGAATTAAAATATCGCCGGATAAAGTTTTCATAAACATTGTCAGGGCCTGGGAAGGCGTTGTCATGAAATCTTTTAACTGTTTGGCGTTTGTTATATCTGTTATATTCATTCTGGTATTTACAATCCGGCTTCTTTTTTCATTTTATCCAGGTTCTCTAGTAAAAATAGCTCGTCGTTCAATGCAGGGTGGGAATCGTAAATCTTTGAAATGGCTTCTGCCTGGCCCGGCCTTCCGGATTCATGAAAACAATACGGTCCCGGTAATAATCCTAATTTTGTTAATCTGTATTTAACGCCCCAGATAGAATTTTCAAAATTGCCTAAAGCGTCAAAAAGCGCGCCGTTGCACATATTCACCAGGTGAGCCAGTTCTTTTTCGGAAATGGCTATCTTCCATTTATTTCCTTCTTTTGCTTCTAAAACTGCTGTCTCCCATTTTACAGCCGCATGCGTATCTGTAGAAAAATGTCCTAACAGTCCTGCGTTGTATTCCATTTTGACAACTTTACCGTTGACGTCATATCTGAAAACACCGCCTAAATCAGCTATTATACGGTCATCATTGCCCGTTACCATAACTAAGTCATTTCTTCGCGCGCTTCTTGCAGCAGCTTCTAACATAATCTGGGAACGATAAGTATCAAATGAAGCGCCTTTCGCGCCATAGGATATTTCGAAAATCCCGTCCCACAAACGTAAACTAAACTCCCGGCTGCCGGTGATGGCTTTCTGAAGTTCAAAACCAAAAGTTGGGATAATAGAAGCAACATCTTTGAATATTTTAATTACATCTTTATCTTTTTTATCATAAAATGCGGTCGGCGCCACCATTACTATATCGTACCCGTATTTAGCCGCAAGTTCTGCCTGCTTTATAAAGTTTTTTCCGCCTATTGCAGCCATTAAAAACATTTCCCGGCTGCCGTATTTTTTGACCGTTTCTTTTATTAACCGCAGCCAGTTATCGTAAATTTCTAAATCATCTCCGGCAAATTCTCCTGTATGCGCGCCGGGAACTACTGTTTTAGCTCCTGCCTTAATATAATACAAAGTAAGCAATTTCTGCCATTTTTCGCTGAATCTTTTATTACTGTCCAACGCTAACGGGCTCGGCACCCAAACTCCGCCCTTTTTAATAATATTTAGTTTTTCTTTATTAAGTTTTATCATTTTTATAATTTTACCATTTTGATTGCATTTTGTATACACCTTTCCCTGCAAAGCCCGA
The DNA here is from genome assembly GCA_018816525.1 of Elusimicrobiota bacterium. Classification (NCBI taxonomy): domain Bacteria; kingdom Pseudomonadati; phylum Elusimicrobiota; species Elusimicrobiota bacterium. The sequence goes on along the minus strand of JAHIVV010000063.1, from coordinate 9,657 downwards.
TATCAGCCATGATTTTCCTACCTAAATTAAATCCAATTGGACCGGGGTGAGGCCCTTGCCCCAGCGTTTGTCTTTTGTAATAAACGATAAACCTGAGTGCAGCCCATATTTCTTTATCAGCCCGTTTATTGTTTTATGGAGATTATTTCTGTAATCGTATGAGGGGGAAATCCGCGAACCATACAATTTGTTATATTTCTGCAGTAATCCCGGGTAATCCTTAAGAAGGACTTCCCTATATTTCTTATATTGATTGTCGCGGAGTGTCAGACAGCCTTCCCAGACATACCGGCCGCCGTGCTTTTTAACACCCTCAATCAATTTATCAAGATTTTCAGCGCTGTCGGTTATATAAGGAAGCACCGGCATCAGTGAACAACCGGTAACTATGCCGTTTTTATTTAACTCTTTCATCATTTCAAGCCGTTTCTGCGTAGGAGGCGCGGCCTGTTCGAATATTTCACAGGTTTTTACATCAAGCGTAATCATTGAAACCGATACAACCGCAAAACTTTTATCCGCTATGCTTTTAAGCAGGTCCAAATCCCGCATAATCATATCGGATTTAGTGAAAATATTGACAGGATAACCGAACTTGTTTGTTGTTTCAAGGATTTTCCTTGTGATTTTGTGTTCTTTTTCCGCCGGCTGGTATGGGTCGCTTGAAGAACCTATAGAAATCATCCCGTAAGGAAGCCCTTTTGAAAATTGTTCTTCAAGAAGCGACTGCGCGTTCTGTTTTATTCCGATTGTATAAAAAAAATCCGCCTTGTTTTTGTACGGCTGGTATTTTTCCGACTGGACATAGCAGTACTGGCACCTGTGCTCGCACCCTGTGTATGGATTTACTGTGCCTATAAAAGGGTCTTCATCATCGGGTTCGGATTTATTAAGGATAGTTTTTGCATTCTGCAGGTTATATCTGGTAAGCATTTACTTTTTTAACAATTCTTCTGCGTGTTTTCTGGTGGTATCGGTAATTTTTCCACCGCTTAACATGCGCGCCATTTCTTCAATGCGGGCCGTTTTTGTGCCTAAAACAATAACTTCCGTGAAGGTTCTGCCGGCTCTTGCGCTTTTTTCTACTTTATAATGGGTTTGCGCATAACCTGCAATCTGAGCCATATGGGTAACGCAAAAAACCTGCCTGCTTTTTGAAATTTCTTCAAGTTTTGAACCTATTACACTGCTCATGGGGCCGCTGACGCCTGCATCTATTTCGTCAAAAACCATAACCGGCACATCGGACGCTTTGCCCAGTACAACTTTTAACGCAAGCATGGTGCGCGACATTTCGCCGCCGGAGGCAATTTCCTTAAGCGGCCTGGGTTCTTCGCCCAAATTCGGCGAAAATAAAAATTCTATGGTATCAAACCCGCTGTTTGTTATCTTTGGTTTGTTTTCCGGAGTTAAATCTTTTTCTAAACCTATTTTGAATTTTGCTTTTGCCATTCCCAGGTCCTGGATTTCTTTTTCTACAAGTTTTTCGAGCTTTGTACAGACCTTTTTGCGTTTTTGCGACAAATCTTCACAAAGTTCCAGGAGCTTTTTTTCGATCAATTTGATTTTTTTCTCAAGCTCTGCGAGATTTTCTTCGCCATGGAGCAATTTATTAAGTTCAAGGCCGATTTTTTCGCGGTAATCTATAATTTCCTGCGCCGTGGCGCCGTATTTTTTCTTTAATTTAAGTATCAGATCTTTTTTTTCTATGAGTTTATCCAATTCTTTCGGGTCAACTTCTAATTTATCGCGGTATTTATCAAGTTCAGTTGAAGCGTCCTTTAACTGCGAAATTATTCCTTCTAATTTTGCATCGCCGGCAAAGGCGCCTTCTGAAATCGTATTTATGCTTTCAATCAACTGGCTTACCTTCTGCACATTGCTGATAACCGAGGTTTCTTCACCGGAAAGTATTTCATGGGCTTCAGAGACAAGTTTTATTATCTTTTCCGAATTTTTAAGCTGGGGAAGGATGCTGTCTATCTCTTCTTCGGTATTAGGTTTCAGCTGCGCGGCATCTATTTCTTTAACCTGGAACTTATAAAGGTCAATTTTATGCTCGCGCTGCTGCGCGCTAAGTTTTAAATTATCAATTTCATCCTGCAATCCCTGGTACTGGCGGTTTTGCTCGGTGATTTTCGAACGAAGTTCAAGCAAATCACCGTATTTGTCAATTATGCTAAGCTGATTGTTTGATTTTAGCAGTGTCTGGTGTTCATTTTGCCCGTGAATATCAACCAATACATCTCCGATTTTTGAAGCAAACTGCGCTGTTACCGGCTGGTCGTTGCAGTAACATTTGGATTTGCCGGCCGCATCTATTTCCCGGCGGAGAATTATGGTATTTTCTTCAAGTTCCAGGTCCTGTTCTTTCAGGATTTTCTTTATTTCCGGGCTATGTTCAATGCTGAAAACGCCCGTGATAACGCTTTTTGGTGTTCCGGTGCGTACAACCCCTGCGGAAGCGCGGTCACCGAGCAAAAGCCCCAGGGCTTCAATGGTAATTGATTTGCCCGCACCAGTCTCGCCCGTGAAAATGTTTAGTTTGTTCGTAAATTCCAGTTTCAGGTTTTCTATCAGCGCGTAGTTTTTAACGGTGAGTTCTTCTAACATCTGAAATCATTCCCCAGTTAAATTTAGAGCGAAGAATATTAAAGTAGCTCTTGTCCGGATGGGCGATGAGTTTTAGTTTATATTTTGATTTTTTTACCGCTATGGCCGCCCCGGAAGAAATATTAAAATTTTCCTGGCCGTCAATGGAAATGACTATGTTTTTATTGGATTTATATTTCGGCACTTCTGTTACAATATTGCTGTCTGAGGATAATATAATCGGCCTTTGCGATAATGTGTGCGGGCAAATCGGCGAAACGATAAACAGGGGCAGTTTTGGGCTGACAATAGGCCCGCCGGCCGCTAAAGAATACGCCGTGGACCCGGTAGGGGTGGAGATAATCAAACCGTCGCCGATATATTCCGCCAGAGCCAGGTTATTTACTTTTACGTTCAACAGAATTACCCGCGAAGACGAGCCTGACCTGATAACGCAATCATTAAGCGCCAGATAACTTTTACCTGATGTTTCAATATCAAGCATTAACCGTTCTTCAATTTTGAATTTGCCCGAAATACTTTTTTCAATAATTGAAAACATTTCACCTGGGTCTGTTCCTGCTAAAAACCCGAGAGAACCCGTGTTTACGCCCAGGACCGGGATGCCTAACGGCGCAATTATTTTTGCAACCCGCAAAATTGTCCCGTCGCCGCCAAGGGTTATGCAGATATCCGCTTCGGGAAGTATTTTTGCGTCCGAGGACAGGGCGGTTACTTCGTTTTGTTTATTGGAATAGAACCATTTTTTGAGATTTTTTAGTTCCGCCACCGCTTCCCGTTTTATAGGGTTATAGACTATCAGTATCTTCTTCATGGTAGCCAAATTTTATAATATAAAGCCCGAAGTGTCAAACTCCATGGCCCGGCGTACGCGCGCAAATATTTATTGTTTCTGGAATCATGAGAGTATCTTCCCTAAAGTTCATTCTTGCCGATGCATTCACTGTTTTATTCACAATAGCTTTAATGACCGGCGCAGGTTACATCGGCGGAAACAGCCTGCTTATATTAAAAAAAGATATCAGCAAAATCGGCCATTTTGCAATTCTTACCGTATTGATTATGATCCTGGCTTACATACTTTATAAAAATTTGAAAAACGATGAACCTGGGGACAGTGGTGTTTAGTAGACTCTTATAGGAAGTATGATGAAGGGAATGCCTTTTGAATAAAGAATTCTCTGAATAGCAAAAACCGTATAGTTGTGAAGCAGTTTTGAAAAAAATGTTTCTTTGGGAAAAACCAGCTGCCCGCCGAAGAAAACGCTGTTGGGAAAACGTTCCAGTACTTGTGAAGCAATTCCATCACTTTCATTTACCACATCCGTGCCTATCACTGTAACAGCCTCGGAATAATACCCGTTCTTTTTAACAAATTGCACATATTTGTCAATTTCTTCCTTTATATTTTCCTTAAATTTATCAATCTGTTCCCTGCTGTTGAAGTTACCTGCATCAATTGTGCCTACATAAACAAATACATAATTTTTATAAATTGCACCAAACAACCTGAAAACATTAAACAGGGTATGCAGGCCCAGGCCGTTAAACCCGTTTACAAACAGTACCGCCGTTTTCTCTTTAGGATTAAATTCGATTGTTTTTTTAGGTTCAGAAGATTTTTCTGACGGAGAAATTGAAGCAACCTGCACCAGGTCATTTAACCTTTTCAGGAGTTTTAAGGTATTGATGTAATGGCGCCGTATAGCGATTGCCAATAAAACCAGGGCTAAGGTTATAAATAAAGTTATCCAACCGCCTTCACCGAATTTTATTATGATCATGGATACAAGAATGAATGATGTAAGAAGCAATCCAATACCATTTATTAAAAGTTTTTTCTTCCACTTGTCATATTCAGCCCTTACCTGCCACCAATGGCGCACCATGCCCAGCTGGGAAAGAAAAAATGTAATGAACACGTTAATTGAATAAAGAATTATCAGGAAAGCTATAGACCCGCGCGACACGATAAGCATCAACAATGCCGCTCCACCCATAAGCAAAATCCCGTTTTGCGTAACAAACCTGTCGCTGAGCATGCTGAAACGCGTGGGAAACCACCTGTCCAAGGCCATGTTTGCCAACACCCTGGGGCCTCCCAAAAATCCTGTCTGCGCTGCAACAAAAAGCAAAGCTGTTTCAGAAACTATTATTGTCAGCAAAAATGTTTTACCTACATTTACATTCCATCCAGCGATAATATTTTCAAAGAGAACGGCATTCAAAGTTTTTCCCGGAACATGCACAACCTTGTATAAAACATACGCCGTCATAAGGCCCATGACAGTAAGTGAAAGGGAAATCATCATATAATTCATCGTTCGCTTCGCTGTTTTTACTTTCGGTTCGCGCAGAACAGACATTCCATTGCTAACCGCCTCAATACCTGTATACGTACCGGCACCCATGCTGTAAGCGCGTATAAGTAAAAAGAAAACTCCCAAATATCCGATACTTGCAGTGGTACTTTTGAAATCAACCACAGTTGTGCTTACGGTAGTGCCAATATCAAACGAATGCATCATAATAGCGTAGATTATTACAAAAAGATGGGTTGCTATAAATACCACAAAGATGGGTGTTAAAAATAAAACTGATTCCTTTACTCCCCTTAAATTCAAAATTATCAGGAATAAAATCATCAGCGCCGCAAAATAAACCCTGAATGGGTACCAGCCGGGCGGAAAAAAACTGAATAATGCGCTTGCACCGCTTGAAACAGAAACAGCAATCGTGAGTACATAATCTATAAGCAATGCGCATCCGGAAACCATACCTGCGGCGGGGGAAAGTAACCTGCTTGCCACCAGATACCCGCCGCCACCGGAAGGAAACAACTCTATTATTTGGGAATAACTCATTCCAATTATGATAACTGTTATAGCGGAAGCGATAGCAATTAATATACCTAAGTTCGTATGTGTTCCCAGAGCCCGGAAAGCTTCTTCAGGACCGTAACAGGATGACGAAAGCCCGTCTGCACCAAGGCCTACCCAAGCAAAAAAAGCAATTAATGATAACTTATGAAATAACTGCTTGTCGGATATGTCTCTCGAATTACCTAATAGTATTTTTTTGAATTTTTTAACCATTTTATTCCAGTTTTTACAGGCCTCGGCTGAATTCCGGTTTAAGAGCCTTATTATCCCTCTTTTTTATTACTTTATCAAGTGTTTCCAAAATATATTTTTTATCCCTGGGAAAGCGGGCGCTTATAGGGTAATAATTTGACGCATGGTTTGAAAAAAAGAGACCTTTGAAATCTTCCAGGTTTTCAATCAACGTTTTTAATTCTTCAAGAAACTCAAAATTATCCAACTCTTCAAATTCCTTGCGTTTCAGCATACTATGAAGCAGCGTACCCGGCGTGATCATCAGCGTAAGCGCTGCAATCTGGTCCGGTTGTGCCTGATTTAAGATTTTTGCAGTATTAGTTGCGTGCTGTTTTGTGTATTTCTTTCCACCAAGCCCTAAGATAACCGTTACATTTGTTTTTATTCCTGCTTCTTTTACTTTCATGCAGGTATCAACATTACCAATAGGGGAACCGTATTTTTTTATCATTCTATACACTTCTTCATCACCTGTTTCAAAACCTAAATAAACAATACCAAGTTTTTTGTTTTTAAGTTCAACCAAATCTGCTACGGATTTGTTTTCCAGGCTTTTTATTGAGCCATAAATAGCAACACGTGAAAGTTTGGGGAAATGTTCATTTAATAAATCAAGTATTTTAACCAACACTTCCATTTCAATTGCTATTGCATCGCCGTCAGCAAGGAAAATCCTCCTTGTCTCAGGCATTACCTTTGACGCGCGCCTAATATCTTTTTCTATCAGCGCGAAATCCTTTATTTTAAACTTTTTGTCTTTGTAGGCAGGGCAGAAAATACAGGAATTGTCGGTACATCCAAGTGTAATTTGTAGAATTAAAGAATCAGCTTCGCTCGGAGGCCTGATAACAGTGCCTTGATAATCTAAAATGTCATCTAAAAACACTCTATTTATTTCCTAATATCTTATTTACAAATTCTTCCGCTTTTGTCCTGACTTTATGAAATTCAGCATGAATCTCAGGGAACCGGTTTTGTACTTTTACGTTGATTATATGAAGTTTTTCCTTTATATAGCCAGATTCCCGCGAAAGCAAAAATAACCCTATCGCCATAACCAGAATCCCCTGTAGTATAGGAAGCACCAGCCCGGCTACCCCTATAACAAGAAAAAACCAACCCAATACAAGTATAATAATATGCTTGAATTTATTTTTTTGCATGAGCTGATTATACAATTTCATTAGCGGTAAAACAATAAGAAGTTTTTTGATCCTTTCCTGGGCCCGGTCCATTAAAGAAGCATCTGAAACCTGGACTTCCATATTATCGACATATTCTTTTCCAAATAAACGATACATAGCCGTATTGAGCGGAACAATTATCTGGTTATCCATGTCGCGCCAGCCGGAAGTACCTTTCACGGGAAGTATTCCAATAACAAAAAAATCAATTCCCTTTATTTTTATGAATTCGCCTATAGGGTTTTGGTCTCCGAACAGTGCAGTTCTTACAGTTTGGCCGATAACGGCAACTTTCGTACGGGATGTGGTTTCTTGCTCGGTAAAAAATCTTCCGGAAGTGGGGGCAGAATTTTTAATATCAACATAATCCACTGTTGTACCCGTTATGCTGGCATTGGTATTTTTGTTCTGGTAAACAATCTGGGCATTGCCGTTACAGTAAGCAGCAACTTTTGAAATGTCCGGCAACCCTTTAATTTCCTGGCTGTCCTTTATTGTAAATCTTGTAGGAGAACCTGAACCAAGCGAAACACCGCCCCTTTGTGTTTCAATTCTTACCATTAAAATATTTGAACCTAAACTGGAAATCCTTTGTTTTACGCTTTCCTGCGCGCCTCTTCCTAATGCGAGCATGGCAATAAGGCAGGTTACTCCGATTAAAACACCGAGTATTGAAAGTGCCGAGCGGGTTTTATTGGAAAAAAGCGCGCGGGCTGCCTGATAAAAATAATCTTTCACCCTCATATAATTTATTGCTTTATGAACATGGTACGCTTCGTAATTATCAGTCCCGTCTTTTACTATTGACTGGGTGCCCTTTCTTTCGTCAGCTATTATATTTCCATCCTGAAGCTTTATTATTCTGTTGGCCGCCTGCGCCAGGTCCGGCTCGTGTGTAACCATTACAATGGTAATCCCGGAATCGTTCAATTCTTTTAAAAAACCGATAATTTCGGCCGCAGATTTTGTATCCAGGTTGCCTGTGGGTTCATCCGCCAATATTAGTAATGGATTGTTTATCAGCGAGCGCGCAATTGCCACTCTCTGCTGCTGCCCGCCGGATAATTCATTTGGTTTATGGTTAATTCTATCTCCCAGGCCTACTTTTTTGAGAAGTTCTTCTGAATTACCAAATTTATTTTTTGATTTGTCGCGGCTACTGGAATAAACCAGCGGCAGTTCAACATTTTCTTTTGCCGAGACCCTGGAAAGCAGGTTAAAACTTTGGAAAATAAACCCAAGAAATTTGTTGCGGAAAGCAGCGAGCTCGTCATCAGATAGTTTTGAGACCTCTTTACCGGCGAGGCTGAAACTTCCTTCTGTGGGTTTGTCTAAAAGCCCCAGGATATGAAGCAATGTGGATTTGCCGCTGCCGGAAGCGCCCATTATCGCGACGAATTCGCCTTTATGTATATCAAGCGATACGCCGTTTAACGCAGAAACGCTTATGCTTCCGAGCTGATAGGTTTTGGTTATGTTTTTAAGTTCAATGATTTTCATTTTTTTAATGCGGCATGCCCGGCATTCCGCCCGTCCTTCTTGTATTGCTGCCGCCCTTCGATTCCGTCTGCGGGAGTAATATCGTGTCGCTTTCTTCTATTCCCGAAATTATTTCTATCTGTTTACCGTTATTTATTCCGGTTTCAACTTCTTTCAGCTCGCCGTCTTTTTTGTTTTCTGTCTTAACCTTAACAAACTTTTTGCCTCGCTTGTCTATTACTGCATCAATAGGCAAAAGCAGGACATCATTCTTTTTTTGCGCAATGACCTGAATTGTTGCGGACATACCGGCCCGGAAATTTGCCGGCGGCCTCACCGGGCGTATTTTTACTTCATAACTAGTAACGTTGCTGACTACCGTTGATTCATAAGCTATATGTTCAACCTTGCCGGTAAAATTTTTATCCGGATAAGCATCCAGAGATATTGCAACGTTCTGGCCTAAATAAATATTTTTTAAATCAGTTTCATCAACATTAGCCGAAATAATAAGTTCATCTGCCATTACCAGTATTACATCGCTCATTGAAACGGTTTGCCCGGGTTCTTTATTCCTCAATATAATAAAACCATCTATCGGAGCAATTATGGGCGTGGGCTTGTAAGTATCTTCCCATTTTTTTACCTCATCTTCGCCTTTTGCCCTGGCCAGGTCCAACAAGGCTGCCCTGTCAGTTGAGCTCATCCAGGCAATAATTTCGCCCTTTTTTACTCTCTGTCCCTCAACTACCAGCACATCCTCTATGCGGCCGGACACCTGCGGTTTTATTTCCAGCCTGTTCCTGGGTTCAACAGAAGCATCCAGGCGGAATTCAACAGCAATTGTCCCAATTTCCGGATTTATTTCCATTTGGTTTACTTTTTTCTTTTTTCCTTTAAAGTATAGGAAACCGGAAATTACAAGTAATACTGCAACAATAATAATTATCGCTTTTTTCATTTCAATTCACCTCATTGGGAAATTCCTAAAATATTTTTCCAGGCTGCGTCATAAATTATTTCATTCATCCGCGCGTTAAGAACTGACCTTTCGCTATTTATATAGTCATTTTCTATGGAATACCATTCATTGTAGGTTGAAAGCCCGTTCATATATTTCTCCGGATTATTTAGCGATGGTGTCATTAAAGCAGGTATAGGAGTTGTATATGGTCCGGTCTTCTGATAGAATTAAGTAACTACGGAGGATTGAGATGACAAATGGCACAGGCAGGAAAAAATTAAGCGTTGAAGAGAAGTGGCGG